>NZ_JBFEFW010000021.1:0-112418 GCF_047229145.1 Brevibacillus jepli | reverse complement strand
TTTATCTTAACATATATAAACCAAAAAATAATCCGGAAAACCTTGACGGAGTATTAGCTGGTTTTGCGTTTCCCCGCGAATCCCTTCGGAGCGGACAGTCCAATCCTCCCCGTGGGACGGAGCACTGAGCCTAGTCTGGAAATATTCTTCTCCCCACCGCAGCCACATAACAGAAACCACAATAAAAAAACCGCTAATCTTAACATCCGAAGATTAGCGGTGAAGATTAGCGGTCTTATGTATAGAGTTATGGCAAACGCAATGTCTCCCCTGGCTTCAATGCTTTGCCTCTGATGTCTTTCTCAGCCAGCTCGGCTACGAACGCTTCCCCATCCTGTTTGATCGGTGGGAACGTATCGTAATGAATCGGGACGACAAAATCTGCTTGCACCCACTCGGCAGCTACGAGCGCATCCTCTGGGCCCATTGTGAACACATCTCCGATCGGCAGGAACGCCAGATCGATATCATGACATTCTCCGATCAACTTCATGTCCCCGAACAATCCCGTATCCCCTGCGTGATAAATCGTTTTTCCACCCAGCTCGATAACGAAGCCGCCTGGCATACCCATGTACACGATTTGTTGCTCTTCATCCAGCACGACACCGGAGCTGTGGAACGCCTGTGTCATTTTTACCTTTCCGAATGGCAGCTTTACTGAGCCTCCCAGATTCATCGAGATGGTCTTCACTCCCTGCCACCCTAAATAGGTAGCCAGTTCATGGGTTGCAACGATGGTCGCATCGTTTTGCTTGGCCAACTCCACTGCATCGAGAATATGATCTTGGTGCCCGTGTGTCAGAAGGATGTACTGGACAGAGATGTCTTCCAGTTTGGTTGCTGCCACTGGGCTTCCAGAAATAAATGGATCAATCATGATCGAATGCCCTTCACTCGTTACCTGCACAGAAGAATGTCCGTGAAAACGGATATCTACCATAGTGGTACCCCCTCTTTTCCCAACGTTTTTTCATACCCTTCCATGTTACCATGCCGTGGGGTACAAAGAATAGGAAAGGCCGTCGATCACTCGACAGCCTCAAGAAATAACTCCTGCATTTCTACAGCCAATTGTTAGCAATCACCGTCATGTTCTGTAACGGCAACGATTTTCGAATTCCGAATAATGGTACGGTTGTTACCATTATGTTCACGCAGAATAATGGTGGACGATTTTACGTCTATCAATCTGCCGAAAAAAGTACCGTCCACAGTTTCAACCTTAACATTTTTACCTTCGAACTTTCTCACCTGGTCTCTGAATGCCATGGTCAATCCCTCCTTCTCTTGCATCCTATGTACATTTGGCATAGCCCTAATGAGCAAATGCGGAGTCAACGAGAAAATGTACTTGTACCCTTCCGTCATTTGTCCCCATGAACCTCGCGTTCTTCTCACCAACTTTGTCGTCTGATGGCAAAATCACGTCGAACTACCGTGCCCATTACGAACACTGTGAGATTTTGTCGCACGATTCCAAAAGGAAATCCATTTTCGCGTACAGAAACGGTATAGGAAGAGATGAGCGGACTTTTACAGAGGAGGGATATCCAATGGGTGAGGTTATCGAGTTATTGGCACGAGAAAGAACGTACAGTGGCAAAGACGTTGCGGGGCTGTTAGGAATTGGGGCAAGCACCTTGCGCAAGTGGAGCATGCTCTTGGAACAGCACGGCTACTGGTTTTTGCGGGATAGTCAGAATCGTCGGGAGTACAGACAGGTAGATATCGCGTGCCTTCAGCGGTTTTATAGCTTAACGAAGGATCAACTCATTCCCCAAGATGAGGCTGCCAGGATGGTTGCTACTCAAAGTTCGCCTGAGCCTGCCCGCAAGGAGACGGCCGTTGCCGTTGCATTCCCCCCTGTTTCACCACCAGCAATGAATAACGCTGCCATAGAAGAACTGGATGAGAAGCTGCATGTGCTGGCTGCCCATGTCCAGCAACAGGACGCCGCGTACTTAGCGCTGTTAGCACGTGTAGAAAAGCAGGAGACTTACATTACCAACAACCTGAAGGAACGTGACCGCCGCTTGACCAAAGCGATGAATGATATTATGGACGCCAAGATCGAGCTGGCCAAAATCAGGGACGCCGAACGAAAAACATCCATTTGGCAAAAGCTGTTTCGGATACACTAGTAGGATTTTCCATTCCCCCTTATCTGCCCGGGCGTCACGAACTCCCGATCCAGTGGCACCGGGCAGCCTTCGTTTAGGTCAGGGCCGCTTTCCTCCCCCAATGTGAATCTACTTTTTTTATTTTTCCGCTATATTCCTCCTGTTTTCGTCATATTTTCTATTCAAAATTCTTATTGATAATAGTAATCATTCTCTATATAATCATCCCAAAAGAGATTGATTCTCATTATCATACATATTCAGGAGGCTACTCACTTTGAAACACGCAGGATGGAAAACCGGGATGATTGCTTTGCTACTGACAAGCGTGGTCGGTTGCAGCAATTCTGCGTCCCCCGACCAAGCAGCCACACAACAATCCAGCACCACACAACAACAGACCACTAACACTCAGTCGGACTCGTCGACATCAAGCCAACAAGCCGCTAATACAATCAGCGTAGATGAAAAAAAAGCAGCACAACTCCTGGCCCAATTTAAAAATCACCCCACCAAAGTCGTGACCGTATCCGTAGCCATTACCGAGATATTGAACGAGCTGGGTGTCACTCCGGTTGGCGTACCGACGACGAGCAGCAAGCTGCCAGCAGCTCTCGACAATGTTCCACGGATCGGTACTTCTCACCAGCCTGATCTGGAGCAAGTCGCCAAGCTGCAGCCTGACGTCATTCTCGGTCCTACCTCGATCAAAGCGAGCATTGATAAAAAATTCAAGCCCGCCTCACTACCTACCGCGTACTTGCCCGTAGACTCACTCGATGAGCTCAAGCTGTCTACTGTCGTACTCGGACGTCTGTTCAAGCAGGAAGAAAAGGCGACGGCATTTCTCCAATCCATCGCGGATAAAGAAAAAACGATCATCGAAGGGATCAAAGGGAAAACCGCACCCAAAGTATTGTTCTTGTTCGGATCAGCTGAGGCCCTTATGGTCATGAATGAAAATACGTTTGTCGGTAGTCTCGCCCGCAATCTCGGAGCATCCAACGTCGCCGCTGACGTTCTGCATCAAACCGAAACATATGTACCGCTTAACATGGAATCGATTGTTGCTGCCAATCCTGATGTCATTTTACTAGTAGCGCATGGCGATCCAAGCGCGGTTACCAAAAAATTCGAAGAAGACGTGAAGAAAAACGGCGCTTGGGAAAAAATGAACGCATTCAAAAACGGCAAAATGAAGGCGCTCGATTACAGTACATTCGGGATCGCCTCTCTCGTAAAAGCACCGACCGCCTACGAAGAGCTCGCACAAATCCTGTATAACGAATAAGGAGTTTTTCCAGTGACCCCGAACATTCAGAACAGGAAGGCAGCTCTCTTGATGGCAGCTTGCATCATGCTGGCTGTAGCTGTACTGCTCTCCATTGGTCTGGGGAGCGTGCGCCTCTCTCTTTCCGAAACGATTGAGACAGTACTCGGGAACGGCGATGCCGCCAGTCAAACCATTCTGTGGGATATCCGGATTCCGCGTGTACTTCTCGCGCTTTTGATCGGAGCCAATCTCGCAGCTTCCGGTGCCCTGCTACAAGCTGTCATGCAAAACCCACTTGCCGATCCTGGCCTAACAGGCGTATCCAGCGGAGCAGCTGTAACGGTGTTGTTCATCATGCTGGTCATGCCTGACTATTCTTACTTGATCCCACTGGCTGCCATCATCGGCGGAGGCGTAGCAGCTGGCATGGTCTATTCCATGGCTTGGAAAAAGCAAGGCGGCTTAACACCCGTACGTATCATTTTATCTGGCGTGGCCGTCAATGCTGTCTTTGGCGGAGCAATTGGATTATTGTCCATATTGTACAGCGACAAGCTGCCGGGAGCACTGCAATGGATGAATGGCAGTCTGTCCGGTAAGGGCATGGGCGATGTCTTGGTAATGCTCCCCTACTCCATCGTCGGGTGGATTGCCGCTCTGTTATCGATCAGGCAAGCCAACATTTTACGCCTCGGAGAACAAGTCGCTCATAATTTAGGGCAAAACTTGCATCGACTGCGCCTCTCCCTTTCTATTATCGCGGTCTATCTGGCAGCCGTTTCCGTATCGACTGTCGGTCTTGTTGGATTTATCGGACTGGTCGTGCCGCATATGTCCCGCATGCTCGTCGGCTCTGATTATCGTCTGAGCTTGCCGTTTGGCCTCGTACTTGGCTCACTTGTATTGCTTGTTGCCGATACGTTTGGCAGAACGGCATTCGCTCCTTTGGAGATTCCTGCCGGGATTGTCATGGCAATCGTGGGAGGCCCTTATTTCCTTTACTTGATGCGAAAAGGGGGCTTGTGACATGCTACAGGTACAATCGTTGAAAATCAGCTACGGCCCAAAGACAATCGTCCATGACTTTTCCCTCGATATCCTAGAAGGTGAGGTTGTTTCGATTATCGGGCCAAACGGTTCAGGAAAATCGTCGATCCTCAAAGCCATTTCACGGCTGATCCCTTGTGAGGGCGGCCGCGTCTGTATTGCCGATCAAGATCTGAACAGCCTGAGTATGAAGCAAGTCTCTCGCATCATGTGCATGCTCTGTCAGTCCAACTCGTGCCCGTCAGACATAACCGTAGGAGAACTCGTCGGATATGGTCGCGTTCCCCATAAAAAATGGTATGAGCGATTGAGTGGCGAAGACTTTGAGATCGTCACATGGGCTCTGGAACAAACCGGTATGCTAAGCTACAAGGATCGCTACCTCGTCTCTCTGTCTGGCGGGGAAGCACAGCGCGCCTGGATCGCGATGGCTTTGGCTCAACGGCCGAAAATTTTGTTGCTCGATGAGCCGACTACGTATTTGGACATCGCCCATCAACTGGATGTTCTTGAACTGGTACGCAAGCTGAATCGGGATTTGAAGCTGACGGTTGTTATGGTGCTGCATGATTTGAACCACGCCAGCGCCTACAGCGATAAAATTTGTGTGATCAAAGACGGAAGTATGCGTGTTTTTGGAAAACCTCAAGATGTGCTTACGATGGAGCTGATTCGCAGCGTGTACGGTGTCGAAACCGAAATTCAGTACACACCAGACAGCGCCAGCCCCAGGATTCACATTCTGAAAAAAGCAAACAAAACAAGTGAGGTGCTCGTATGAAAGCGATGGATAAGGAAGCAATGAAGTCCCAGTACCAATCGTTTGCTGCGAACATGAAAACACTCATGTTAAGCACAGTCGACGAGCATGGAAAACCGTTTCTCTCCTATGCACCGTTCGTCAAATACGATGGAAAGTTCTACATCTACATTAGTAAAATTGCGAATCACTATCGCTACATGGAAGAAAATCCGGCAGTCGATGTCATGCTCATTGAAGACGAGTCGAAATCAACCAATCTATTCGCTCGGCAGCGCGCCCGTTTCGTGTGTTCGGCCCAGAATCTGGGTAATGCAGGTTACGATGAGATCTTTGAGCTGTTTGCACAGGTATTTGGAAAAAGCATGATGGATATGCTGCGCGGCCTTGATTTTTCCTTGTTCGAATTGACGCCGTCAGAGGGACGCTATGTAGCTGGCTTCGGTCAGGCTTATGACATCGACCTGACAGCCGATAAATTTGTCCATGTCAACCGAGATGGTCACACATCCAAAAAATAACGGAGGGACTTTATTCATGACCTATTCAACAGCATTGACGCTCTGGCTCACTATCCAGGAGCGGTTTCACAAAACGGCGAAAAGCTTGCCCGAACAAGATTTGAGTCTGAGCCTGGGCACAGCCTCCATCGGGTACATGCTGCGCCACAACGCCGAGGTCGAGTACATGTTTGCCGAATGGTTTTTCGGTCGGAGAATCCCGGCAGACGTGGAGCTTTTGACGAAAAACGGTCCTGTCGGCACCAAAGTTTCTTTTACAAATCTGCAAGAGCTCGCTGATTTCATGACCGCTTCCAACCAGTACTTGATCGATGCCATGCGTGATTTGCCACAGGAAGCGTGGCATACGCCTGTCGAGACGCCTTTGGGCTCTTCTACTCCATTAGAGGCATTGGGTCGCCTCATGTATCACACAGGCATTCATGCCGGACAAATTTCTCAAATCCAAAAAGCCTTTCAAAACAAAGAAAAAGAGCTCACACATTGAGCCGAAACTAGTGGTTACGCACACAAAAAGAGCTTCCCGTCTTCGGACAGGAAGCTCTTTAGCATGTATGCTCACTCGTTACATCACGATTTTTCTTGCCGCATTCACGAACATTTTCACGCCGACTTCGAGTGCATCCTCGTCAATCGTAAAGCGTGGATGGTGGTGTGGATACGTGATACCTTTTTCTTTGTTACCGGCAGCGACGTAGAAGAAGCAGCCTGGCGCTTTTTGCTGGAAGGCAGAGAAATCCTCGCCACCCATAGTTGGACGCATATGCTCCACCCATTCTGCTCCCAGCGATTCTACGACGACCTCTTCCATCAATTTCGTTACATCGGCATCGTTAATGACGGGACGATAGCCGAATTCGTACTTGAATTGGTATTCCGCACCGTGCGCTTCCGTAATGCCTTTGATCACGCGCTCCATCAGTCCTGGAACAGACTCGCGCAGATCTTTGTCAAAGCTGCGGACAGTCCCGCATATCTCTACGGTCCCTGGAATGACATTGTGTGTCGTCCCGCCCACAAATTGTGTGACAGAAAGAACCAGATTATCGAGTGGATCGGCATTGCGGGATACGACGTGCTGGAGATTGGTAACCACTTGTGCCGCAATCGCGATGCTATCGATCGTTTCATGCGGGAGGGCCGCATGTCCGCCTTTTCCAAGAACGGTGATCCAGAACGTATCAGGAGCTGCCATCATTGGACCTGGGCAGATACCCACTGTCCCTAACTCCATGGTCGCCCACAGATGCGTACCAATGACCATGTCTACGTCGTCCATGACGCCTGCCTGTACCATTTCCTCTGCACCGCCGGGGAATACTTCCTCCGCGTGTTGAAAAAGAAAACGAACCTCTCCCTTGATCTGGTCCTTCATCCCGGACAGCAGCTTTGCCGTACCTAGCAGCATGGAAGTATGCCCGTCGTGTCCGCACGCATGCATGACTCCAGGATTTTTGGATACGAATTCGAATGTGTTCTCTTCGGTAATCGGCAATGCGTCCATGTCTGCGCGCATAGCGAGCACTTTTCCGGGCTCGGAGCCGATCAGTCTGGCCATCACACTGTTTTTCGTCGGTCTCGTTACTTCCAGATTGCCAAAGGTAAGCAGTGTCTCGTATACAAACTGTGCTGTTTTTTCTTCATGAAAGGATAATTCAGGATTCTCGTGCAAATACCGTCTCCATGCGACTACCTGATCCTTGATTTCTTCGACTGCCTTATTAAGCGTTACCACTGCTGTTGCTGTCATCGCCGCTCTCCTCCTGATTTACGTGGCTCCCCCACTTACTAACTCTTATGCCTATTTCGCCAATGATAAGACGGTGCGGTACAGTACTTGCGCTCCGTTCGCACAATCCTCTTTTGTCGTGAACTCTGCCGGGTTGTGGCTAATGCCATCCTTGGAACGAGCGAAGATCATTCCAACCGGGCAAAGATCAACCAGCTGCATGCAATCATGCCCTGCGCCACTCGGCAGTCTAAATGCCTCCAAGCCTTCTGCCTCGCACGCTTCTGCTACAGCGTTCTGGATATCGTCCGAGCATACAGCAGGAGCTATGCGTTGCAGCAGCTCTACTTTCAATGTCACGTTACGTTCAGCGCAGATGGATTTTGCCCGATCGTAGATGCGCTGTTCGACTTCATCGCGGATCGCTTCGTCGACATCACGCAAGTCGAGCGAAAACTCGACTCGCCCCGGAATGACATTCACTCCGCCAGGAAACGCTTGCAGCCTGCCGACCGTCCCTACACTGGTTCCCGTACGTCCCGCTTCTTCCTCGATGACAAGCATCACCTGAGCGGCTGCTGCCATCGGATCACGGCGCAAATTCATCGGCGTTGCCCCGGCATGACCGGCTTCTCCCTCCAGCACGAAGTTCAACCAGAGTGGACCCGCCACTCCTGTCACGATTCCGACCGATAGCCCACGACTCTCCAGTACCTTGCCCTGCTCAATATGTAGTTCTACATACGCCTTCACACTGCCGGGAGTTCTCGCTGCAAGACTGGTGCTGTCCGGATCTATGCCGCTTTGGCGCATCGCTTCGGCAATCGTGACCCCATTCTTGTCCGCTTGTTCCAGCTCTTCACGCTTGATCAGACCCGCGATGCCGCGACTGCCGATCATCCCGTAACCAAAACGCGTTCCTTCTTCATCCGTGAACGCGATGACTTCAATCGGATGCTCTGTTTCGATCCCCTGCTCCTGCATCGTCTGTAAAATTTCTACGCCTGCCAGTACGCCAAGCGGCCCGTCATAATCGCCGCCATTTGGTACGGAGTCGATATGCGAGCCAACCAAAACGACTGGAGCAGCAGGATTTTTCCCATCTTTTCGCCCAATCAGGTTCCCGACCGCATCTTCGCGAACACAGAGACCTGCCTCCTTCATAAAACCTGCAACGAGGTCTTTTGCCGCTCGTTCTTCAGGCGTAAACGACAGCCGTGTAATACCGCCTGCCTCTTGCTTTCCAATGTTGCCAAGCTGTTCCAAGCGATCCCACAATCGATCCGAATTGATCATGACGCGCCACTCCTCCTTCTATGCAGAGCCAATAACGGTTGATTTACGGTTATGTCCTTAATTATATAATAGTCTGTCTATTTTGAAAAGACGAATGTCCATTACCCTACATCCTGTACCTCCATTTCTTTCAATTCTTTCTTTAGATAGCCTATTGTCTCTAGCCGATCTTGTTCCTCTTGCTCGTCAAACAAGAGTTGCTCTAGCAGTTCACCTATATCTTCCAAAGTACGTCGGGTCTGATAGAACGCTAACGCTGTTGGATTGATCTCGTAATTTGCATGTGTTTCCCGATAGATAGCCATAAACTCCTCAAAATAAGGCATATCTACCAAAAACATAAGATTTGCTTCTACCGGGGCCAGCTTCAAGCCTTCCCAATCAATGAGAATGAGTCGCTGATCGGATTGCATCATATTCCAGTTATGAAGATCGGTGTGGCAGAGTCTCATTTTGATCTCACTGCCTCGTAATTGCTCTGCAATCATCTCCAAATGACAGATGCGGTCAGCCAGTCTTTTTACATTTAGTCTCACGATTTCATTCACATCTTCAGGAAGACGGTGGATATCTTCCTTCAGCATTGTTCTTAATGGTTCAGCAAATGGAAGGCTGAAATCTTCCTTGATCGCCTCTGTATTTAGCGGGATTTCTTCCCCGTAAAGATGCAGCTCCGATACGATTGCTGAAAGCTGACGAATTTGCATCGTATCTAGCTCTTGGTTCCCGATCGTTTTCCCTTCCATGTATTCAAAGAGCTGATAGATACCCATATCATCTTCATGCTTATACGCTGCGTTTCTTGTCAGAAGCGGAACTGGAATTTTGCCTTGTAGTCTAGTATGGCGTGAAAGCCACTGGATAATAGGAACATACTTGTCGATCAGCGCTGTCCACTTGGGCGTAGATGCTCTACTTTTTTCATAGACCTTCAAGAAATAGGAGTCTTGGTCGCTGATGACTTTATAAGCAAGCGCGGACCATCCCCCCTGCTGAGGGATAACATCAGTAGCATCTACATCATAGTGGTGTCTTAAGAGGGTTTTGAATTGATCCATGAGGTTCTCCTTTCCTAGTCATTCACACACGTGATTAATTACCACCAACATACAAAAAATTGCCTTGCCCCACAATAGGAGCAAAGCAATTTTTCAAATAGTATGACAAATATTTCGGATGACGAAATAGATTATTGATTATTGCACGCCAATTGCATCATAAGCATCGGTCACAGACTGAACCTGCTGGGAATTAGCTCCGAACAGCACTGTCGCGGATTGAATTGCTGCTTGTCGCATAGCGGAGAAGTTAGAGTTTGGATTGAGGTAGTTTGTAAGCGCGTAGTAATAGATTTTTGCCGTGTCATTGCGGCCGATACCTGTGACAGATACACCATGGTGTGAGCCACCCTCTGCGAGGAGATATGCGGCTTTGTTGTTGATTCCGCTGTTAATGTGTACGCCACCGTTGTCATTTGGCCCTGTGTATCGATCGCTGTAGTGGTCGGGATCGCCAGCCACTGTCGGATCTTCGAGAGAGCGCAGTGCATCTCCAGGCGTTCCTGGTGTGTATACATCTTCGCCCATCAGCCAATCATCGTTGTCAATCATTGCCCCGAAGATGTCAGACATGGATTCATTTAACGCACCGGACTCGTTTTGATAGATTAGATTGGCTGTTTTTTCTGTAACGGCATGTGTCAGCTCATGAGCGACGACATCCAGGCCAGCAGACAGTGGACGGAATACGCTTCCATCTCCATCCCCGTACACCATTTGCACACCGTTCCAGAATGCATTGTTGTAGTTGCTGCCGTAATGGACAGTAGAAATTATTTTTGCACCCTTGTTGTCAAAGCTGTTGCGGTTATGTGCGCTTTTGAAGTAATCGTAGGTTGTCTGTGCATAGGCATGTGCGTCAACGAGTGCTCCATCTGTCCAATTGTTATCCGTGTCAGCGCCAAGAGTGCCAGGGAGGGTGTATCTGTTGCGTGCATTGTACGTCTCAATTCCTTTTCCGCGCGTCGTATCTTTCGCCGTATAGTTGGTATTGCTTACTTTCGTTACTTCAAAAGACTTGGAGTCACCCAGTACACCCGTACCTGTTCCTGTAATTTCTTTGAGCATATTGTATTTGTTGATTACATCACCAGAATGTGCATCGATGAAATACTTCCAACGACCTGGTACTGGATCGAGGAAATTCAGTTCCACTTCGTACGCCAAATACGATTCATCTTCGTGGATGTAGACGTAGAGATTTCCTTTTGGCTTCACCTCGAACTTCTCTACTTCTTCGTCGATCTCATCCTCCAAATCCTTGATAGCCTCTTTGACTGCCTTATCTGCCTTGAGCTTTGGCTTTTTCGTCAGCTTCTCATTGTCTGACAGGTCAGGCGCGTAGTTTCCGAGGAAGGCCGTTACGTTTCCATCCTCATTTACGTGAATGGTCTGCTGATAACCATAGACCGGGATGCCCTCGTACATTTCTTGTACGCGGTAGTGAGTCATGTCTGTCTTTCTGTTTTTCACTTCATCAAGCACTTTAAAGTGGTCTCTCACATCTCCATCAATGCGGAAGGAATCTTGGTACTGCTCCAGGAATCCCCAAACTTTGTCTTCGCCATCCAGATCCTCTGCCTCGAACTCTTCTCCGATAAATTCGGGGGTATCCCACTCAGCACTGTAGACGATGCTTTCGGATTCAGCCTGCGCAGCCAGCGGCAGGAAGGTGGACGTACCCAATGCGAAGCTGAGTGTTACTGCAAAAACAGATTTTTTCATGCTTTCTAATTCCTCCTTGGTAAAAAATGGTTTTTATGTAAGTTCATAGTTGTTTATATTTCTTATTATTTGTTATTTATTTGAATTTGAGAACTATTTTTTAACGACAAAAAAATCATTTCCCGAAAGAAATGATTAATTGGTAAATTTATTACATTCATGGTTGCCATACGATCCGATACACCTTGCGTGGTCTGCCCCGCGGGTGCGGGTTCTCTTCCCTGATCACCTGTGCGAGTCCCTTTGACTCTAGTTCAATCAGGATGCGTCTGGCACTTCTCGGCAAAATTTGCAGATGGGAAGCCAATTCGTGGGCATGAATTTCTTGTGAGCCCCGCTTTTTCAGGATGGAGTCGAGCTTTGCCAGCGTCATGACACTGAGTGAGGTCAGCTGGCTGAGCGCTTGCAGCTTCTCTGAGTCGTACCGATACGTGAGCTGTTCGTCGCGTCCGAGCGGCCCTACAATGCTTTTGTCGTCAAAAAAGACCATCCAGTTGCCTGTCCCGCGCTCTTTGGCGTGCAACAGAGCCGCGCCACCATGGATTTCCGCTTCATAGGCGGTCTTGCCGATCCCGATTCCGCACGTCACCAGGTCAGCGCGAATGCCGAACATCCCTTCCAAATCGGGCATAGTCGCATAGTCGCGAGTCACTTCCTGCAGATTTCCCCGCGTAGTAAAAATGACGTAGCGTCCGGGACCTGCTGTTTTTAACGAGCCTTGCAAATGCTTCGCGTAGCGCAACAGCTTTTCCATCGTCTTGATCTCGGCATTCTGCCATTCATCCGTGGAAAAGTTGCCACGAGCAAGCTCGCGAAACGGATCGATCTCCATCATTTGCACGGCGATTTGGGTATCTTTGAAATGGAGCATTTCATGCGTTCGCAGTAGCATGTGAATGACAGCTAGCACTCCTGCACGAGTCGGCACGATCCGATGTACAGGGACACCTCGACGCGTCAGCTCCACATCCGCCGTCCGCAAACAGGTGACTGCTGCCTTCGTCTTCCCTTCCTTCCAGAGCTGCTCATGGTAATCCGCCAGTTCCTCCGCTGATATGGCTCCTTCATAGTACTTGAGCCATTTGTAGCCACCCGCGATTCCCGCTTCGTCCAGAAAATGCTCCAGTTCTTCTGGCGAAAAAGTATCAAAGCTCACCTCATCAACCCGGATTCCCAGCTGATGGGACAAATGGAGCAAGGTTCTGTACAAGCTCGCGCCGAGATGAGGCACGTAAGCCATCGGCACCTGGACCTTGCCTGATTCGCTAGCCATAGCGTAAGGGACCTGACCGGAGAAAAGCCACATATCCACCTCGTCCACATGTGGCAGAAGCAAATCGATTATCTCTTCTTCTCGCCAATATACGATGGGCACATATTCGATTTCGGGAAACTCTCGCATGACTGATTCGATGATGGCAAGTGAATCATCCGCGCCTATGACGCCTAGTCGCAGCTTCAACAAAACTCCCTCTTTCACACCAATCTCTTCCTACTAGGATAGCATACTCACACTCTCTTTTTCTCATCGGGGGATCAGTTTACCTGCTGCCTCTCCAATCCGATGGGCCATGTACAAAACAGGGATGATCAACAAGCTGTAGGGCAACGTGCTCCAAATCATCGGCCACGTAACCAGCCCTGCCTCAAGCAAGCGAAAATAAGTATACAAACTATAGGGCAAAACAAGCGCTACTGCCGTCACCACTCCAGGTGTATACGTGCGAAGGACAACTGTATGACCGACATGCATGAAGACATGAAGAAACATGACGTGCAGACAGACCAGAAAAAACGGGAGATACGTTCCCGTCGAGAATGTTGTGACAGTCAGGATGACAGCCGCTGATAAAACAGCAAAAATACAAGAGACAGCGACGGCAAATTGCGCCGTGTTCATCGCAAACGAAGGCTCCATCAGCTTCATAAGCCGTGCTGGTACGGTCTGTCTGATCAACTCTTTCTTCGCTCGCACCCAGCCTTCTACCATCACGATCTCCTCAAAATCATGAAACATGAAAACCACTAAAAACAGCCATATCAGATGTGACAGCTCCAGCATGCTGCACCCTCCTCCTCCTATTCGTTTGACTGCAAAATTCCAAATGCCAAAAAAGATACCGCGGCGTCCGCAAGCTGCTCCGCTGTTTTTTCGCCCGTCAGCAAATACCGCGACGTCAGACGGTCTACCACCGCTATCATTGCTTCTGCCGCCACCTCCACAGACAAGTCTGTACGAACGTGACCAGCAGCCTGATTTTGCCGCAGATTGACTGCGACCATAGAAGCCAGCTTGCGATACAGCGCTTCGCCCTCTTCTGCCTGATACAGCACGATCCGGGTCAAGTCAGGCTGTTCTTGAAAAAACCGGAACAAGGAGAGAAGGTTTTCCCGTACCTGTCCAAAGACGTTTCCCGTCGTTAAGGCCGTCACCTTTTGACCACTGTCCGCCAGTTCTTGCAGCCTGGCAACAAACGTGCTTGTCAGCTGCTGATACAAGCCTTCCTTGCTATCGAAATACTGGTAAAAGGAAGCCTGTGTCAAGCCTGCTGCGCTCACGATGTCACTCACCCGCGTGCGATGAAAGCCTTTCTCTGCGAATTCAGAAGCTGCCGCCGTAAGTAGCCGACTGCGACTCAGCTCTCCTTTTGACAATTTGCTACTGGTCATCATTTCACCCCGAAAGTAACTCTATAGTTATATAACTACTGAGTTACTTTTACAACTTTTGGATTTTCTTGTCAATACCTACTTGCTTTTCTGTTCCACTCTATGTAAAATGTTTGCTCAAAGGGTATCATTTGATGGCAATGAGGAAGAAGAGTAGTCATTTTTCGAGACTTCAGAGAGCTGATGGTTGGTGCGAATCAGTGTTAAGGGAATGATGAATGGGCTTCCGAGCTCCAAACCGAACCCGCTCTTATGGCGGCAGTAGGCTTTGGCGTTACGTCCGTACGTTACAATGGACACCGTATCTACACCGCTTATGCACGCTATTGCGGACGGTACGGAATAAAGAGATTTTGCGCAAGAAATCGTTCTTGCGTGAAATAACAAGGGTGGCACCACGGTTCATTCGTCCCTGTCCAGGGCGGATGGACCTTTTTGTATTTTAAAGCGGATGTTCAAAAAATCGACTTTTGATCACGAAGTAGTCCTGAAAAGTCGACTTTTTGAACTCAACTTTTTAAACTCGCATCTAACATTGAAAGGAGCAACCTTCTCATGAAAACCATTTTTTCCGGCATTCAACCGAGCGGCATCCTGACACTCGGCAACTACTTGGGCGCGATGAAGCACTTCGTTCCGCTTCAAGATCAGTTCAACTGCTTTTACTGCATCGTAGACCAACACGCGATCACCGTACCACAGGAGCCTGCTGTCCTGCGCGAAAACATTCGTCGTCTCGCGGCTCTCTATTTGTCGGTTGGCCTCGATCCGAACAAAATGACATTGTTCGTCCAATCCGAAGTACCTGCCCATGCCAAGCTCGGCTGGATTATGCTGTGTACCTCCTACTTAGGCGAATTGGAGCGTATGACCCAATTCAAGGACAAATCCGATGGTCGCGGCGAATCCATTCCAGGCGGTCTCTTGGCTTATCCTCCATTGATGGCTGCAGATATTTTGCTGTATGGCACTGATTTCGTCCCTGTGGGCGAGGACCAGAAGCAGCACCTGGAGCTGACTCGTGATTTAGCCACTCGTTTTAACAACCGTTATGGCGACATTTTCACCATTCCAGAGGTTCGCCTGCCGGAGACTGGCGCACGTATCATGTCTCTTGCTGAAGGCACCAAGAAAATGAGCAAATCCGATCCAAACCAAGGCGCATTCATCTCCATGCTGGATGATGCGGACACCATCACGAAAAAAATCAAGCGCGCGCAAACGGATTCCGACAGCGTTGTGCGTTATGACAAAGCAGAAAAGCCTGCGGTGTCCAACCTCATGACCATCTACTCACTCTGCTCCGGCAAAACGCTGGAAGAGATCGAGGCGATGTACGAGGGCAAGGGCTACGGCGCATTCAAAACCGAGCTGGCTGAGGTCGTTGTAGAAACACTGCGTCCGATTCAAGAACGCTTCGAGCAGCTGTTCCACTCCTCCGAGCTGGATGATATCCTGACTGCCGGGGCAGAGAAAGCGAATAAAGTCGCGAATGAAATGCTGCATAAAGTTGAAAAAGCGATGGGTATGGCACGTATTTAATCTATTGCCAAAACAAAAAACGGGCTGGGGAGCTTCTCCCAACCCGTTTTTCACATGTACCGTGTCTAGATCCTACTTGAATTAGTCTTTTGTGACAAAAACGCTCACCTTTGCCGTTTTACCGCCATACGTGATTGTAATAGTCACTTTGGTTCGTGGCTCTGCGTCATCGGAGACGAAGACACGTCCTGTCTCGTCTACCTCTACCTGTTCAGGCTTACTCGATTCATACTCGATTCCTTCTGCTTGGGTAACGTCTTCGGTAGTCCCATCTTCGAATTTAGCCTGAACCTCGAGCTCATCATCCTCTCCCTGCTCCAGCCTTAGTGATTTCGGTTTGACCTCGATTGATTTAACCGCTGCATTCCCAGCATCACCGACAACATAGGAATCCGCTGCGTATACGGTAAAGGTCGCCAGCTTTTCTTCTTTTGTCACCTTGATCAGCTTGCCTTTTCCCCCTGTAACTGGTTTCCACGAGTTGCCTCGGTACGAGTAGACCTGCAGCTTCTCACTTGCTCCATCAGCAATCGGCAGACCGAGCGTAAAGCCCGTTTTTCCTAGGCTATTCAGCTTCTTATCATTGTTCCACGCTTTCAATTGATAAGCTTCCCCTGGATTCGGCACGCCTTTATAGCCGTCCCCTTTTACTTCGTTCAGTGAGAGAGCGAACTGTTTTGCACGCTCATCAACAAAGTAGTCACCGGGCACTTCTACCCATGCTCCGTCTGATAACGTTAACCGAATCCCTACCTCTTTTTTCTTCAGCAACTCTACTAGCTTCTGATCCAAAATCACCGTTGGGTCATCGGATTCCTTCTTGTGAGAACGTGCTTCCTTCGAGCCATGATCGCTTTTTTCTATTTGTATGAATAGCACCGGGGAGAAGCCGACCTTTTCTTTCACTGGCTCGATCGCTTCCATGAATTCACCAAGTATGTGAAGTAATTCTTCCACTTGCTCATCTGATGATTTGATCTCATCTCCATCATCGATGACTACTGTGCCCGCCTCTTTCAAAAGTGCTTCTGCCAATAAACGGACATGCTTGGCTACATCCTTAGACATATCTTCTTCATCGAGCTGCTCCAGTGTCGTTTTCGCCAAACTGGTCAATGAAGCAAGTCCCAAACGGGCAAGCTCCTCATCCTTGATTCCGTCCTTCACAAGAGGATCAAACGCTTCTTCCAAAAAGCTCTTGATTACATCGTTTAGCGTCTCTTCGCTAATGGCATCTTCCTCGGTCTGCTCGGCTACCGCTGCGAGTACGGTCGTGATCGTATGCGAAACCGTTTCCCATTTCTCAGCTGATGTCCATTGTTCCGACTCGAGCAATTTTTCAAGACTGCTGAGCACCTGACCTACCTGGTCCAGAATGATTTTCTCTTCGGTACTTGATGAGATGATCTGTTCTGCTTGTTTGTTTAACTGTCGTTGTGTGTCTGGGGTTGGGGTTGGTATCGTCTCCGGCTTAGCTGGAACCTGTGCGGTCAATACTTGGGTCACTGCTGTCGATTGATCTGATGTGCGCGTGATCTCCAGAATCAGGTCTACATTCGTCTGACGTTGGGGCGGTGTAATCTTGCCGTCCAATGCGATGACATCTCGATCACTGGACGACTTGATCGCAATGGTGAAGCCTGTAGGTACTTCTGGCAGCGTCAAGCGTGTAGCACCTGCTGTTGGCTGTGCGAGCTGCGTGATGCTTTCTGCCACCGCTTGTGCTGTTTTTTCCGGCTCGCCCCGATCCTTCAGGTCTAACTGCACAAGGACAGGGTTATGATCGCTTACACGTCCCTCGCTCTCGGTCAACCCTGCGTTGATGTGGACGATATCGACCTTTGTGTCATCCTCCAGATGGTTGCTGACCAAGATTTGATCCAAGACTTGTGAGTTCCCTTGGTACACATACGTATACTGCTGCCCCTTCGGCAGTTTCTCCACCATATTGATCAAAACGCCATCTGCCAAAGTCTGCACCGGATTGGAAAACGGAAAATCGTTGAGATCGCCCAGCACGACGACATTTGCTTTCGCTTCCGCCGCATGGATGTCTTTCACAAAGTCATTCAAGACACGGGCTATTTTCATTCGTTGGACCTCGCTCACCAGCTGTGGCGGCTGATCTTTTCCAAACAGCGCTTGATCTCCACCCTTGGAATTGAAATGGTTGGCGATCACAATGACAGGCTCTCCCTGGAAAATAAACTCCGCTGCCAGCGGCTTACGGCTCGAAGCAAACGCCTCGTTGGTTGGATCAACCCGTCCCGGATTGTGCGAGAGATGCGCTACGCCATCTCGTGTCTCGATTTGCACCGAATCAGTTGCGCCTCCCGCCGTTCCTTCTGCCAGCTGTACCCGATCTGGGTTGTAGAAGAAGCCGACACGAATGTTACCTCCTGACTGTCCGCCATCTTGACCGTTTTCTGGCGCGATGTCGGTGTATCGATAGGTAGGGCCATTTTTATTTTCAATGGCTTTGATCAATGCGTCCGCTGACTGAGTAGCATCCGTTTCCCCGTCATTCGTCGGACCATTGTTGTCCTGCATTTCCACCACACCAATAATATCTGGCCCCTTCATGTTTTCCACGATTGTCTCTGCGATGCGAGAGATTTTGGCGGAATCGGTCTTGGCAGAGAAATTCTCGATGTTGTACGTTGCGATCGTCAGCTTGTCCTCTTTTGGAGAAATACTGGTCACTGGCGGCTCATAATGGCTTGCCTGAACGGTAAAAGGACTCGTATGGAACAGCTTGTAATTCGCAAAGCTGTAGTCAATGATGCCTACCAGCGGTCCATCAAATTTGTCGCCGACTTTCACCTCTCCGGTAATCGATTCGAGTTTGTCCGATACCGTGATACGTTCTGGGTGAAAATTATCGGCTTCCAGCAACACACCGCCGGCTGGGGTACGCGGCTGATTCGGATGGGCTTGATCATCCATGACGACAAATTCCGTTGCGGGTGGATTGGTAAACTTCTTGATTTCGCCGACCACGATCGGATTGTTGATTTGCACCAGCATACCCTCGAGACTCTCCCAGAAATCAATGCCATCTTGATCTGGATCGAATTTGCCCAGACTGTCGTTGTCGATGATGCCTTTTGGATATTCATAGTTGTCTTTGCCCAGGATGAGTGGGTCAGGCAGTGATTGGCCGGGCTTGGTGATGGTGTACGAGGTCGCATCAATTTGCGTCTGGGTGAGGTCTGTTCCCGCCCTGCTCGATTGTACGTACTCCTTGACGATGCCAGTTACAGCTACTTCATCGCCCGGATTGACCGCTGCTTTTGGCTCGTATACGTAAATACCTTCAGAGGTAAAAGGATCTGCATCCGGAATCGGGTCTTGCATATAAAAGCCTTGTACGCCGCTGTTTCCTCTAACGATAGCCGTTACGATTCCTGGTACACCTGTTACCGTTCCATCTGCCATCGCTGATCGGTGCGATGTGCCTTGAATGTCATGAATGCGGACATTATCCTTTTGGATGATATAACGGTATGTCGCTACATTGCTGTCTGTATAGCCATCCTTAACCGCTATGGCTGAAAGGGTCGTATCCACATCAATCTGGATCGGTCCCGTGTACGTCGTGCTTTCTCTGCTCGGTGTCAAACCATCTGTCGTATAGTAGATCACGGCATCAGCCATCGTCGTTGAGAGTGTCACTTTTGTTCCCTGTGTCACCGTAGGACCTGCTGGGCTCGCTGTGACCATCGGAACTTTATACTCGTCCTCTACGAGATCAGCCTCTGTCCGCGGCACCAGCTTGTAAACATTGCGATCATAATTCACCACGCCTGTAATAGCCACATAGCTTTTGCTTATTGGGAGAGGAAGCGTGGCAGCAGGACGAGACACAAACGTACCGTGCTGATCCTCCAGAGTATAGTTACCGCTCGATACTGATTTGACAGTTACCACCTTCACCGTCACCAGCTTGCCTTCCAGAGCCTCCCCTGTTGCCGCGGCAAAATCAGTGGAAGTCACGATTTGCGGGCTAGGCACTCCTGCTTGCTTTTGCACGATTTCTACTTGATCGGTGAGCGCTTCGAGCTGTGCCAATCCGAAATAGTCACTCATTTTTCCGGTAGCACGAATCTTGTCTCCCACTTCTATTTTGCCAGTCAATGCTGGCGCGCGAAGCACGAGCCCTGCGGTATCATCTTGGAAATACACGTTGTTTTGACCGCCCGCCTCAAACATCGCCGTCACGGTTCCGACGACGCTCACGTTTGTTCCTACCGGTGCGGTTCTTGCTTCGGCAATGGTAGTCGAGCCTACCTCTGACTTGGTAACGCTGACTCCCGGGCTCTCAAACGACTTGCCGTATTCCCCAGCTGTTTGCTGCGTGACGAGAATATGATCCAGCTGGTCGATGTTTGAAATCGTAAAAGAAAATGAGCCATCGGCCTGTGCCGTTCCTGTTTCTTTGTTACTGAGCATGAGTGGTTGTTTTTGCGGATCATATGCGCGCAGTATCGCTTTTCCTGCTGCTGCACCTGCTTCCCCTCGCAGCTCACCCACACCGTTCACTGCTTGCAGACTGACCCTTTCCTGCACCAAGGCTGAACTGACTACCGCTGGTCTCAGCTCAATACTGGCGCTCTCCTTCTTACTCGCTTCCGTTGCTGTGAGATAGACTCCCTGTGCATTTGGATCAGGATTCGCAAAAGTCAGCTCGACCTGCCCACTGGCATCCGAATCTTGCTGTGTCAAAGGTGTTTCGCTACCTGATCCTGTAGGCTGACTGGCATAAACCTTAATGGTTCGCCCCGGACCGACGTAGCCGCGAATGGTTGCTTGGATAGGATCGGTATGATCAAAGATAAGTTCAGTAGGGTTCAGCTTGTCGGTCACGTCTGTTGATAGCGGCGGTTCAACGGGGCTTTGCGTGTTTTTCGGAGTTGGTGCCCCTGTAATAAAATCGTCGCCGTTGTTATTCGTATCCCAGCCATTTCCTCCATTTGGTACCATACCGCTGGCGTCGCTTATGCGTTGGGCGCTGGTCGAGTTTGAAGTAGCTGGTGCAGGTGAAGAACCCTCATGTGTAGTCGCTCCACCGTAACCGACCATATCTACAACACCTGATTGAGAGGATACATCCGTCCCAGTTAAGGACGTAGTATGGCTGACCAGTGCGACCTTTCCTTGTGTTCCTGACATTGCAAGCGTTCCAGTGGCTTCAGGAGCAGGGAGGTCTGCTACACCACCCGTTCCTGCTGCCTGCTGGATCAAGTAAAACCCGTAAGGAGCTATGCTTCCTGTCAAATTCGTCTGGTTCCAGCTGGTTCCCGTAGCAGAAGCATACTGCACAGACCACCCACCAAGCGAAACAGCAGTATCTGTCGGGTTGTACAGTTCAATGAAATCATTTTTGAAATGGGCGCCAGAATTTCCCCCACCTCCATAGACCTCACTGATGACCACATGATCCGCCCGCGCGGCTTTTACCTGCGGCACCCACCCAGTCGGTAAAACAGCTCCCATCGAGACCGCAGCAATTAGCGCCAGCTTAGGCAATCGGGAAGAGCTCACTCTTTTTTTCAGCATCCTCGCATCATTCCTCCTCACTATCATTCGGAAGTAGCTTCTTAGAAAATCGTAACCGTATAATCTGAACATTATGTAGATTTGCTGTAAAGTTTGTATAATCCTTCTAAACTTAATACAACAAAAACCGCCAAGATCCATCGTCCTTGGCGGTTTTTCTGTGATTTTGTCAGTTAGCTTTCGTCTACTTTCATACTGCGTGCGATATAAAGAACCGGCGTCGAAGCAGCCGATACGACAAACTTGATCAGGTAAGTAGTCAACAGGATTTGCCACCATACGTCCATCGGGAATTCTCCCAAAAAGGCAATCGTACAGAAGGTAACCGAGTCGAGCAATTGGCTGAAGAGCGTGCTTCCATTATTGCGAATCCAGAGCTGATTTGGGCCCGGGCATTTTTTCTTCAACCATGAATAGATTTTCACGTCGACAAATTGGCTGACGAAATACGCACATAGACTACCCAACGCCACTCTTGGCATCAAGCCGAATATCGTCTCCAACGATCCTTGGGCAATGTCCGTTTCCTGTGGTTCAAAAACAAGTACGAGCTGCATGATAATCGTTGCCGCAATTAAAGTAAAGAAGCCGAACCATACTGCTTTTTTCGCTTCTCTTTCTCCATACTTCTCGTTCAACAGATCGCTCACCAAATAAATAGAAGCATAAATCGTATTGCCGAGCGTCATGACCAGACCGAACATCTCGATTGTTTTGACCACCTGGATGTTAGCCAGTACAGTGGCCATCCCGATCCACGCGTACAGCCCCATTCTGCCGAAAAAACGGTAGCAGAGCAGGAACAGTCCGAAATTCACCAGAGCAAAAATCACTCCGATCCAAAGATTAAACATATAAGTTCCTCCTAGTTTTGATAACGCGGGAGTTTACGAACCGCGGCCCTTTTTAGGCATTCAATCATTTTACTTGGATTCTCTTATTTTATCAACATTTTCCCGCCACCATTCTCGATGCATGCACAGCAATCGACATTCGTGACACCAACACAATTCCCTCTTCTACCAAGCTCGCCAATGCCAATGAAACCGTTTCTCTGGTCGCCCCCACCATGTTGGCAATCTCCTGATGAGACAGAGATAAGGTCAATTTCCAAAAAGGCTCTTCTACCTCTCCAAATCGCCGACATAACTGAACCAGCAGATGCAGCACCCTCTCCCTAACCGAATCCAGAGCCAGCTTCTCCATCCTCTCCTCTTGTTCTCCCAACCGTTTGGACAACTGGTACATCACTTCTTTCAAGCTCGGTGGACATGCTTGCAGCAGTTCTTCCATCCGATTGGCACTCCAGTGAGTCAGGATTGTTTTTTGCATCGCTTCAATATAGACAGCCCGTGCCCCCAGCGCCATCTCACAGGTCTCACCGAAAACGGCTCCGGGTCCCAGCAATCCAACCGTAAATGCTTTTCCATGCTCGTTCAGTCGAGATAGACGTATGAGTCCTTTTTGGATGAAGAAGACGCCTTTTCTGGTGTCATTCGGAGTCTTGAAGACCGTTTTCTTGGCTAAGACGATTTGCTCACCTGTTTGATCAGGTTCGATCCATTCCTTCATGATAAATCACCCACCATTTTTAAATACCTAGTTACCTATACTTTTATGTATTTAAGTCTTTTTGTCAATCAGTCTCCATTCGTTTTAGCCAAAGAAAAGACCCCCTTTATAAAAGGCGGCCATTATTCACCGTGATGCTCCTACACCCAAAACACAGGATACGCACGTTTCTTATGCATGTTATTGACGAACAGAGCAACCAGCACAACTACGATCGCCCCTATGAGTACCGGAGACAGTAAAAACTCCCACCCCCTGCCGTCCATCACAATCACGATCGGATTGGCACCCGCAGGAGGATGTGTCGTCTTCGTCACATGCATGACGACAATCGCCAGACCAACACTAACAGCTACTACCCAGAGCTGCGATCCTCCTATTTGATAAAGGACAACGCCGACCAAGCTCGTGAAAAAATGTCCCCCGATGATATTGCGCGGCTGAGACAACGGAGAATCCCACGCCACAAAAGCGAGCACACAGCTTGCTCCGAATGAAGCCATCAACCAGACAGCTGTAGTTAATTCCGTCAGCATGCCTAGTACTCCTATCGTTACCAATCCTCCTAGCCCACCAATCAAGGCAACAGAGCCAGATATTTTCAAGGGCGTTCTGCTTCTCCCCTTCATTTTGGCTACAAATCCCTTCAGGCTCCATCCATCGTTCATGACGCCACCTCCTACGCACATGGTAGCAAGTAGCCCTTCCTCGTTCTGTATGTTATCTAACAAAAACATAAATAATAGCTAGTTACCTAGATATTTAGTAAAATGAACACAAACACCTGACAGTGAGGCGAATATCCATGACTCAATCGCTTGTACAGCTAAACGCCGATTTTCCAATCCCTATTCATGTGCAAATAAAAGAACAATTGAAGCTTCTCATTGGCTTGGGCCATCTCCAACCGGGTGAAATGCTTCCACCGGCTGCACAATTAGCAGATCAACTGCAAGTAAATCGCAACACCATTAACACTGTATACACCCAACTACGTGATGAAGGGCTCGTCCACATGCAAAAAGGCCGTGGTACTTCTATCGCAGACAAACCTGCTATTTCTGCCTTTCGCATGCGCCAGCAATCGCTTTACGACCACGCCAAAACAATGATGACAGAAGCACAGCACCTACCCTTTTCGCTGGATGAGCTCATGCTTGCAGCCATTGCTTACCAGCATTTGTTTCTTTCCCAGTCCACGAAAGAAGCTCGCTGGCTGTTGGTGGAATGTCACGAGCATGATCATCCCTTTTATCGTACGAAAATCGAAGAGATTATCGGCCATCCCATTCAGGTTGCCTATCTTGAATATGATCAAGAGATCCTGTCCGCCATACAAGAGGCCGATCAAATTGTCACCACTGTCAACCATGCCGATGAAGTAAAAGAATGGGCTGCTCGTTATAACAAATCAGTCCTCATCATAGGAGCAAATGCCCAGATGAGCACGCTTCTGGAGATCGCTCGCCTGGAGTCTGGCAGTGCGGTTGGGTTTGTTTGTCTGGGAAAAAAGGGCGGGGAATGGATGGCTAAGCGTGTACAAGAAGCAGGGATCGGACAAATTCAACATATGATCGCAGGAGTCGCTGATGAACACTCCCTGCAGCAAATCATCCACGATTCGGACTTGCTATATGCTTCTGCTGCGGTATACGATCAACTGCTCGCGTTGGCTCCAAATAAAACCCGTCTCTATCCCATGCAGCTGGAGCAAAGCAGCGAGGCTCTACTAAAAGAAGCGAGCCATATCTTCGTGTCCTAACATTTTCCTGTTACTGTTTTGTAGGATTTATGTCGTAGGTCTGTAACCATTCCTTCCTCTCTATCGTACATAATGAATGTGTAGCAAGGACAAGCACAAGATACAGTACACTACACATTACATCATGAGCAGTCAGCAAGACTGGGGAGGAGATTCATCACATGAAACACTTGCACAAACTCGTAACCGGAACCGTACTTACTTCCGTACTTTTCACCGGAGGATATGCACTGACAGCAGATGCGAGCAATACGAGTGCTACCACAAAAGGTTTGCAAGAGATCACGAAAAAAACCGCAGACGTAACGGGTGACAAGAATGCGGACACAATTGTTCTGTACGGTAAAAAAGAGAAAAACAGCCCATTCGTAAAAGACCTTACCATTAAAGTAACAGATGGCAAAACGAAGAAATCTCTCAACATCGACGTGAAGGAAGACGGCTACGAGCCGAAGCTCTCCGTACAAGATTTTACTTACGATAAAAAAGGCGAAATCATGGTTACTGCAAGCACTGGCGGAAGCGGCGGCTACACAACCAACCAAATTTTCACCGTCAAAGATGGAAAAGCGAAAGATCTCAGCCTGCCAGGTCTGGATAAAGACAAGTCCGGTGTAGTCGGCGGTGGCTTCGTGGAACTGAAACCAATCGACCTGAACAAAAATGGCCTCTACGTGCTGGAAGGCACAGAGCGTCTGACTGGTGATTACAATGCAGACGTTCGCGGCTACCTCAAATCCAAATGGAAATGGAATCAATCCAAATGGGAATTGATGAGCGCCAACTTCGAACCAACTGCTAAGGATATCAACGTGTATGAAGATATGTTCAAGAGCAAAGACTCTGCCTTTGCTTTCAAAGGACCCAAATCCTGGAATGGCAACATCATCGTAGAAGAATTGACTGGCGCTGATGCAAAGAAATATATGCCAGAAGCGAAAAGTGTAACTCAATTCATCTTCAATGCCAAGAAAGAAGACGACCGTTACCCAGTATTAACAATCACTGCATTTGACAAAAACGATTGGAAAAAACTGAACAACCCGGATGAGCCACCAGTAGGCGATGTTATCGCACAAAACGCAGCGACGAATACTGTATATGTAGCGAGCATGCCACAGGATAGCGTATTTGACCCAGCAACTGAACAAGGGAAGAAATTCCAGTCCCTCGTAATGAATTTGGACCAAGTGAAAAAAGCGTTTGTTTTCGTAGCTCGCTAATTGAATTGATGCTATAAGTTAAGCCCCTTTGCCTCCAAAAATGGCAAGGGGGATTTTTGGTATTATTTTCTTTTTATTCCAAATACGTTATACTGATCGAAGTCTATTAAGAAAGGGAGTGGCAAAATGGAATTTACTCTTACCGTTACACTCGTAGCCCCTCGCTCTTGCATGTGGAGACGGACGAAGTAGGTAAGTTGTGAGGGGACGATGCTGTAATGCTGGCATGACAAAAGTCATGACCTTATTACGAAAAGAGGATCGTACCCATGATGAGATTAAGCACGATGCAAAAGGTAGTAGCGACTGTCGATGAAGAATGGAAAAGCCCGCTAGCCGAGCAGATTATGGAACGCTGGGCTCACGACGAAGACTCGATCTATTACTATCGCTCCAGCGCCAACTTCGTATTCATTTTTGAAGTCGATGGACAATCGCATTTTTTGCGGTTTAACGATGCAAGCGAAAGAACCGCGGAGAGTATAGAAGCTGAGCTGCAAATCTTGCAATATCTGCGAGACAAGTCCGTTCATACCGCCCAACCGGTTCTATCCGTGAACAATCGGTATGTAGAGACGGTGGAAACAGATATCGGAACGTTTCATGCTGTCGTTTTCCAAGGACTTTCAGGCGAACACGCTGAAATGGAAGAGCTCTCGGAAGAGCAGTACATGCAGTGGGGACGCACGCTCGGGCAATTACATGCGAGCTTGCAGGACATACCGGAGCACCTTCGTGCCGAGCGTCACAATTGGAAGGACCAGCTGGACTTTGCCAAAACGATGATGACAGATGACGAGCCTTTTGCGCAAAAAGAATGGGAAGCCGTGATGAAATGGGCTGATGAACTGGCTGCATCCCCTCAAAACTACGGGATCATTCATTACGATTTCGAGCTGGATAATCTATGCTGGGACAACGGACTAGCCAGCGTCCTCGATTTCGATGATTGCGTAAATCATTGGTATCTCGCAGATATCGCCTATGCGCTCCGCCAATTTTCCGAGTATGCGGTCGATCTGGAGAATGCCGATATTCAGGCTTTTCTCAAAGGATACTCCGAAGCATATCCATTAGACATGAATGACCTGCCGCAGCTGAATGGATTCTTGCGGATGCATAATCTGGTGATGTTCGCCAAGCTACTGCGAACAGTTGATATCCCAGAAAACCCAGACTATCCTGAATGGCTTACAGACCTCCGAACGGATTTGTTAGGCTATCTGGAAGAGTACCGGGAAGCATTTGAAAAGCGTGCTTCTGAAAAATAAGTTGCTCTGATGCAAGAAGGACACCCTTGCCGTAAAAAAGCGAGGAGTGTCCTTCTTCTCTTGTAGGCTACCTACCCGCAAATCTCTTCAGCTTCTCCTCTTTTTCCACTTCATCCAAGTACTCGAACAATCCAATACGATTTCCCCAAGGATCGGCAAACGTCCCCCACTTGACTGGAACTTCTTCTCGCTGGAATATTTCAAACGGCTCGATATTCAGCTCGTTCATCAGCCTTTCTCTTTCTGCCTCTATATTGATCACCGCAAATCGTACAGGACCGCTTCCTTCTGCGGGCGTCCCCTCTGCCAGCTGCAGCCAGCATCCAGGCAATACCTCCCACTCGGCAAAGCCTTCATGGGGAACAAAATCAGGCTCTCTTTGCAGGAAGCTTCGGTACCACGCTTGTCCTTTTACAAAATCAGAAGTGCGTAATTGAAACGTCATCTCGTGGATCATGGAAAAGCCTCCTGTTTATTCTGATCCATCCATTATTTCACAATCGGTACATTGCTTGCTACAGAATAGTAACAAAAAAATCCCCCGACCAAGGTCGAGGGAATGATTGGCTACGCAAAGATCGGCAGCATGAGATTCAGCAAGAACAATCCAGCGATGACATACATGAGCGCAGGCACTTCACGTCGCTTGCCCAATGCGAGCTTCATGAGCGGATACGCGACGAAGCCAAAGGCGATTCCATCTACAATACTGTAGGACAACGGGATAATCGCGATAATCAAAAAGGCAGGGAAGCCTTCCGAGAAGTCCTTCAAATTGATGTTCTGCACATTTTGCAGCATCAGTGCACCAATGATGATGAGCACCGGAGCGATTGCTCCATCCGGAATCATTTTGATAACCGGAAGCAAGCCAAGCGAGAGCAGGAACAATGTACCTGTTACAAGCGAGGTCAACCCCGTACGGCCTCCTGCCGCGATTCCAGCCGCTGTCTCCACCGTAGATACTGTCGGGCTGGTTCCCATAATACCGGAGATCGCAGCAGACAACGCATTGGCTTGCAGCGAGCGACGGAACTTTTGCGGCTGCCCAATCATCGAGGTATGACCATGAATCAAACCAATGTTTTCAAAGACGATGACCATCGCCAATGAGAAGGTCGCGATCCAAAATGGCAATGCCCATATTGCTGAAAAGGAAAGGCCAGCAAAGACGCTTCCGTAATCCGCGAACGAAAACGACCCTCCCCCTCCTGGCTCGACAATCCCGAACAAAAAGCCAAGTCCTGTACCAGCCGCGATTCCGATTAAAAAGTTACCAGGCACATTGCGAACGAACAAAATCAACGTAACAATCAAGGTGATCAGAGTGACGATCACATGCGGGCTGGACAAGTCTCCCAACGCCACAAACGTAGACGGATTCATGACGATCAGCCCGCCCTTTTGCAGCCCGATGAAGGTCAAGAACAACCCGATCCCTACCGTAATCGCTTCTTTTAGCGAAGTAGGAATGGCATTGGATAATATCGTCGCCGCGCGCGTAAAGGCGATGACTGTAAAAATCAGACCGGAAACAAAAACAGCAGCCAGAGCTTCCTGCCAAGTAAGGCCCATCGATTGGCATAATGTATACGTAAAGAGTGCATTAATCCCCATGCCGGGAACCAGAATAATCGGTGCATTCGCCCAAAAGGCCATGAGAAGTGACCCAATGAATGCCGTCAAAACAGTTGCCAGAATGCCTGCTTCCATCGGAATTCCAGCATCATTTAATATCGAAGCGTTTACGGCAACAATGTAGACAATGGTGACAAAGCCAATAAATCCGGCGATGATTTCCCTTTGAAACGTCGTGTCGTAAGCGCGCAAGTGAAAAAGTTTTTCCATCCACGTACGCACGTATTTTCCCTTCTTTCCTTCGTGTCTTTTCCTTGAAGTGAAGTTTCACAGAAAACATGCTATCATAGCGTCATCAATATGAAAAATATCCATAAAATCTAACTTTCATATCGTTTTCATATGGAACAACATACTGAGGAAAGAAGGCATCCAGCGTGGATATTCGGCAGTTGCGTTACTTTATCGCCATAGCAGAGGAAGGCCAAATCACAGGAGCCGCGAAAAGACTGAATATGGCACAGCCGCCTCTCAGTCAGCAGCTAAAGCAAATGGAGGATGAACTCGGCGTTATCCTCATTGAGCGCTCCGGTAAACGGATGGAGCTGACAGAAGCAGGGCATACCCTTTACAGGCAAGCACTCAACATCGTCCATCAAATGGAGGAGGCTCTCTCCGAGGTCAAAGAAACAGGGGAAGGCATTCGCGGGACGCTATCCATCGGGGTCAGTGCGTTGTCAGCCTATCGCCTGCCCGAACAAATTCGTCTGTTTCAGCAAAAATACCCACTCATTACCTATAAAATCTGGAAGGGCGACACTCAGCTACTCAATCAATGGCTGGAGCGCAGAACCATCGAGGTCGCCATCGTTCGCCTCCCCCACTCCTTGAACAACTGCACCATGATTCCGTTGGAAGAAGAGGATTTTGTACTCATCGTTCCTGCCAGCTCCCCCTATGCCGATCGCACAGAAATCCATATGCGTGAGATCGCACAGCTCCCGCTCATCATGCCGAGCACCCCGGGATTGGGCATCTACGACTTGATTATCAAAGAATTTTCCCGTCTTGGGGTCGAGCCGCATGTCATCTGCGAATGCCCGGACATCTCGCTGATCGTAAGCATGGTTGCCTCCTCGGTCGGTTCCTCCATCGTCCCGATTTCAGCTTGGGCGACCCATCAAAGCGAGCAAATTCGCGGGATTCGGCTCGCGGGAACTTCTATTTACTCTTCCGCTGCCGTCGTCTGGCAGTCTGGTCGCCATCTGTCCAAAGCAGCGAATCGGTTTATCGAGATGTTTTCATAATCACTTGATTCCCTCATGACCCATGGAATAATCTTGGAAATCCCGCGGGATGATAAACTATTACCATTTCTTGTAGATCCCGGGAGGATAAAGATGACTTTCCTGATATCCTTGGCGATTGTATTTGTCATTGTGCTGTTCGGCGCCATTTCTCCGGAGCTTTTTGCCTCTGTGGCATCCCAAGTACTGAAAGTGACTACGACGAATTTTGGCTGGTTTTATTTGATCGTGACATTCGGATTTCTGATCTTTGGCGTATTCCTTGCTTTTAGCAGATACGGGCAAATTCCATTGGGGAGTGACGATGACGAACCGGAATATTCGCTGCCTACCTGGTTTGCCATGCTGTTTTCTGCCGGGATGGGGATTGGTCTTGTCTTTTGGGGAGTAGCGGAGCCAGTCTCCCATTACTTTTCTCCGCCAGCGGGCGTGACGGGACAAACGACAGAAGCTGCACAGACGGCGCTGCGCTATGCGTTTTTTCATTGGGGGCTGCATCCGTGGGGAATCTATGCTCTTATCGCTCTTGCCCTTGCGTATTTTCAGTTTCGCAAAGGGACGAAGGGCTTGATCTCCTCCACCTTTGGTCCGCTGCTCGGTGAACGCATTCACGGTCCCATTGGGAAAGCAATCGATATTTTGGCTGTCATTGCCACGGCATTCGGTGTCGCTACCTCACTAGGCCTGGGAACCCTGCAAATTAACGGAGGCTTGTCTCATCTGTTTGGCCTGCCCTCCACCACCACCGTCCAAATTGTCATCATTTCCATCATTACGGTACTGTTTCTGCTCTCTGCTACGACAGGGCTAGACAGAGGTATCAAGTACTTGAGCAATACAAATCTCGTGTTGGCCATGCTGCTTCTCATGCTGACGCTCGTATTGGGACCGACCTCGTTTATTTTTGACGCTTTTACGAGCACGCTTGGCAGCTATTTGAACAATCTCATCTCGATGAGCTTGCGGCTTACTCCGTTTACCCAAGGGACATGGGTAGCGAATTGGACGCTGTTTTACTGGTCGTGGTGGATTGCCTGGGCGCCATTCGTCGGCATGTTTATCGCACGCGTCTCCAAAGGACGCACGATCAAGGAATTCGTCATTTGCGTGATGCTCGTTCCCAGTCTGTTGAGCTTTATTTGGTTTTCCGTATTTGGCGGGACTGCGCTTCATCTCGAAATATTTGATCAAGCCCCCATTGGCGCCGCCGTTCAACAGGACATCTCTACTGCCCTGTTCCTCGCGCTGGAGCAGCTGCCGATGGGATACATTCTGGCTGTCGTTGCGATATTGTTGATCATCACGTTTTTTATCACGTCGGCGGATTCGGCTATTTTCGTGCTGGGCATGCTGTCTTCCGATGGCAACCTGAACCCGTCGAATCGGGTAAAAATCACTTGGGGCGTCCTCCAGTCGGCTATCGCGATCGTTCTTTTGTTAAGCGGCGGCTTGGAAGGTCTGCAGACAGCCTCCATCGTAGCGGCGTTGCCTTTTACCGTCATCATGGTGCTGATGTGCTTCTCCCTCGTCATGGCACTGCAGGAAGAGGACCGGATCGCGAAGAGGAAACGGAAGGAGCAGCAGAAGAAGCTGGAGAGGTTGTTGAAGGAGTTGTGAAATGTTAAAGATCCTTCCAAGAAGCATTTCGCTTCGTGAAGGGTCTTTCTTTATGGTATCATATGGTAAAAATCCCAAAGGATCTGATTACATGGAACTAGATCGTTCTTTCCGAGACAAGGTTGTACCGATACCTTACTGGAAATTAACGATTGTCTTCATCCTGTTCATTGCCTCTTTTATCATCTGGAATGTATGGGAAGCTCATAATCGTCTCTACACAGACAATCTGTACATGAAACGGTCCATTTTTACAGGCGTTATGTTTCAATTGGAACTTCTCGAGGAGCCAAACGGGGACAGAATAGAATTGTACAGCTTTGTAACCTCAGATGCTCGTGTAGATCGCCAACAAATGCAAAAAGACAACCAACTCGAGTTCTCATTACTGGAGAGTAAAATCAATTTGCTCGTTAAGGAGGAGCGAAACGTCGTATTTTATTTCCTTTTTTTGTTGTACACACTGTCCGTTTGGTATCTACTACGAAAACTACTTAGTGGCGGCGGCCTTCATGCCCTCGTATTTTTTTTATGTGTTTTCTTTAGCGTTTCTCTCTTGCGTTCGTGGGTCAAATTACAGCGGTCACTAGAAGACATCACCTATTATATAAGCAGACTGTAAAAGGGGACGCCATCATTAGCGTCCCCCTTCATTATTCATTTGCTGTTGTCGACTCAGATGTTACCTCAATCCCATTTCGGCGAAACAGTGCCGCCGTCAGACCTACTCCCGGCACTTTTTTCCCGGAAAAGCTGCCATCGTATACATGGGAGCTTCCACAGGACGGGCTGTTTTCTTTTAAGATGGCCGATGTGGCTCCTACCGTTTTCGCCAGCTTCAGCGCCTGGTTCGCCCCCATCAAAAATTCCTCGGTGACATCGCGACCTGTGTTGTCAATGATGCGTGCTCTACCATCCAGGACATCTTCTCCAGTCCCACCGATGATTTCTGCTGGTGGTCGTGGTGTTGGCAAGCCTCCCAGCTGTTCAGGACAGACGGGAATGGCCTTTCCTTCCCGGAGCAATTGCGTAAGCTCCTGATCCAAGCATGATTTCTGATCGTAGCGGCATTCACAGCCGATCAAACAGGCACTGATCACTTTCATGACAACCGTCCCCCATCTTTTTATCTACAGCTTACGCAGCTTCACGCTTTGCACCCTATGATCCTGCCCTTTGTCCAATATCAATTGGGCGCGAACACGCGTCGGCAAAATGTTTTGGCGCAAATTAGCTCCGTTAATCTCAGTCCAAATGCCAGTCGCCACCTCTGTCGCTTCCTCGTCAGACAGACTCGCGTAACGCTTGAAGTACGAGGATGGATCGGAGAAGGCCGTCTGGCGCAGCAGCTTGAACCGCTCTACATACCATTGCAGGATGTGCTTCTCTTCTGCGTGCACGTAAATCGTGAAGTCAAAGAAATCCGAGACGATGACCTCGGAGATGCGTGTGTCATTCTCGTCACCTTTTGGTGGTTGCAGCACATTCAAGCCTTCGACAATCAAAATGTCAGGCTGTCTAACTGTTTGCCATTCATCTGGCACGATGTCATACACGAGATGGGAGTAGACAGGTGCTTTCACTTCAGGCAAGCCAGATTTCACATCAGATAAAAAATTGATAAAACGGCGCAAATCATAGCTCTCCGGGAATCCCTTGCGCTTCATTATTCCACGTTCTTCTAGAACCCTGTTCGGGTACAGGAACCCATCTGTCGTTACCAGATCGACCTTCGGATGATTCGGCCATCGTGACAACAGCGTCTGCAAAATGCGAGCTGTTGTGCTTTTGCCTACAGCCACACTACCCGCGATTCCAATAATAAACGGTACCTTGCCATCCTGGTTCCCTAAAAAAGTGTGTGTCGCCTGGTACAGCTCCTGCGTGCCTCCGACATACAAATTCAGCAGACGGGACAACGGCAGGTAAATGTCGGCGACTTCTGTCATAGACATTTTCTCGTTCAAGCCTTGCAAAAGAGAAAGCTCGTTATCAGATATAGTCAGCGGCGTGGAAGCCCTTAACGCACTCCACTGCTCGCGATTAAATGTAGTATAGGGTGATGCCATGGGAATGTACATCCTTTCCATCATGAAAGTGCTTTCTTTATTTCATCACAAAGTTAGTTTACACCAGCATGTCATTCTTGGGAACAAGGGGGTTGTCCCAAAAAAGGCCAGCCCTGCACTTTTGCGTACATGAATGGATAAAAAAAAGCTGACACCCCATGGCATCAGCTTTGCTTGTAATCGTGATTTTGTTATTTTCCCAAGTGAGCTTGCAGCATCCACACATGCTTTTGCAAGCTGTCCATGATCCCTAGAAACATGTCGCCAGTCGCTTCATCGTCCCCTGCTTCAGCAGCTGTAATCCCCTCTTGCAGTTCTTTAATCAGGAGAGTGAAATCACTCACGACTGCCTCCACCATCTGATCCGCAGACTCTCCACCCGTCGCTTCCTTAATGGAAGCCTGCTCCATACAGGCCTTCAACGTCGAGACAGGCTTGCCTCCAATCGTTAACAGCCGCTCCGCTAGCTCATCCACGTTCTTAGCTGCCTCTGTATAGAGCTCCTCGAATTTTTCATGCAGGGTAAAAAAGTTCGGGCCTTTCACAAACCAATGAAAGTGATGCAGCTTCATGTACAGCACAGACCAGTTGGCAACCTGTTTATTTAAGACATCGGTTACGGGCCGACTCATCGTCATACTCATCCGGACGCTCCACCTCTCATGGTATAGATATAGCGTTTGTAGTATGTGGTGAATGGCGTGTTCCTATTCTTGTGCTATTTATTTTACGTTACTTCATTTTCTCTACAGGGAGAACGAAGCAGAGCGCATCTAAAGCTTCATATATGTCGTTCCCATACTTCACCATACAGTAACCCATCTCTCCAAAAACTTTTCCTGATTCCGACATGAACAACATCATGTATTCATTACTGGCTTGACCAATCGCAATAACAGGCTCATTAATGCGCTTTTCGATCTCCAGAAAATCTTCTATTTCATAGTAATCCCCGTAAGCTTCTTCTGGGTTGAAATGAAAAGAATCACTGTCCCCATTTGGGCGCTTGAATCTGCAAGTAAGTCCGCTAAATTCTTTTAAGGCATCACGTACACAGGGAAAAACCTGATAACCTTTTGCTTCCAAAAAATCGATGGTCGACTGTATATGAACACTTCGCCCAGGATGCCAGCCTGATTCCGTCAAGATTTGTAACGTCTGTTTAGATAATAGACCCAAAGATCCACCCCCCTAAAAAAATGATCACTTTCGGATATGGTTCACGTTTTTATTATACATTTTCTCCCAACACAAAATGGATCGACTTCATTCATTTCGAGTAAATCCTCCAATTTCTCCGTCCCGTATTGTATCAGGTAGTCGTATTCGGCTTGCGAGATAAAGAATGCTAGTAGGACCTTGCCGCCTTTCTTTTCACTTCCTGTACAAACATGGCTGTATTCTACAGGGAAAGCAAACGGCTCCGTAAAGTAAATGGCATGTTTATGATATTTTTCAACGAAGGACTTATCAAATCGTTCAATCCCTCTAATGGCAGTTCCTCGCCCTATTTCTAATGCATTCTCTACACAAAAAAATAAAGCATTGGCAAGAATATACCCCGTATTGCCAAAGGCTTCATCCACAACCATTGAAATTTCTACAAGACCTTGTAGTCTGTCTTCATAATGACTCAATCCAAGCGTATTAAAGACGAGGCAATCTTGAAATACATTTTCGTATTTCAAAATTTGTAATTTTGGATTGTCATCGCTACTTTTATATATTTCTAGGTCGACTGGTTCACCTACGTATTTGCTATAGTGGTCGTAATACAGCTCTCCATATGAGGGAATGTTCATTCGTCATTTCTCCATCCTATTGCTTAGTTGCTATATAGAGCCGTTCAATCAAGGTGATAACTAGCCATGTATTTTCTCAAGAAAATCCTCTAATACTCTTTTGGTCGCGACGCCAGCTGTGGGAAGCAATTCATTTACCCGTTCGACAATGGCAGGATTGTCGCGTATCATTTGTTTCCCGTCCCGAGTCGTATAGCTTCTCAACGTATCTACACAGATCACGAAAAGCTCTTCATCTTCCGTATTCAGCAAGGATAATAAAATATTCAGTTCATGCTCGTTACAAGAACTGTCCATGCAGTACGCGAGTTTTTGCTGCCATAGTAACGGTTTCGTCAGCACATGACTGGACAGGTCCTCCCAATCCTTTTCGGTGAACTTCGCTAATATGTCAGACGCTATTATGCAGCCATCATCATACCAATAATCGACGGTATTTTGGCAGCCTGTTATGAAATCATCCAATTCTTTGTACAAGCTGGTCACCCCACTTCTATGTTCAGGTTTATTTTCATGTCTTCCATATACACTTCCAGCTCTTTCCTTTCTTTTGATCGCTTTCTCAATTTCCACCTCAAAAATTATAGTGGATGACCGTAAAAATACTTTTGACCTCGCTCCCACTTTTTGTTAGCAAGACCTTTCACATAGCTTATATAGTCTTTATAGTTATCTGCTGTGATCACAGTGTGGTAGTCCCCTGGTACTTTTTCACCTGACCAAATCGACAGTAAGGATGGAATGGTTCCCATTCGGAGCTGTTGTCCATAGTTGGCAGCGATAAACACCCTTTCCATCAGTATTTTTGTCAGGTCCCCAGGAAAGGCCAATTTTTGATAATAGTAATATTTCTTTGGATCGCAATTTTCCATGAAATCTATGTAATACTCGCCAATCTCATCTACTGTCGCCTTGTCACCCAGGTGTTCTTTGAAATTTATAAAGAAGTCAATCGAATCTCTGATCATTGCTGAAGTGTCACGAATAGTGTCCCACTCTTCCAGCAAGGCCATCAAATATGGAATGACTTCAAGTGAAAGTGTAGTAACGGCCTCAGACGCAAAGGTATCCACTGCCGCTTTGTTTCCTTCTCCTAAGAAAAGAAGATGATTGGTATCCCTCAAATCTTCATGTGTTGAAATGGAGCAAAACACTCTGATACACCCATTTAGCAAAGCCTCGTCATTCGTGTGATTCATGAGTTGAATAAGCAGTCGTTTTTGCGTAAAATCCCCTAATTTGAAAAGTTCAATCAGATGAAATAAGGCTTCGTGCTCTGTCGTTGCGCGTAAGAGGTTTTCATTTATAGCAGATGTGCTAGAAGACAATGCTTCTCCAAACCAAATGTTGTTTGAAATACCAGCGCTTTGTTTCATTCTCTATTCACCGTCCTCATTCCATTCCTGTGAGCGTAATTGTTTGCCTTGTTCGTGTTCGCTCACAGATTTTAATTGACCACTCCCGTACCATATGGTTCTTGTCCCAACTCCATGCCAAAATCAATTTCAGCTCTATTACTATGAAACTCAACCCAATTGTTTAAAACAAAGGCCGCACTGCCACAGCTAAAACTTTTGTCGTGATCATATCTTAACTTACCGCCTTTTTCGAAAAATTGAATGATCGGTTCATATATTTGTTGCCCGTTTAATGCTTTAGGATTACTTATTTCCATTAGGTAGACTAGCTCCAGATAGTTTTTGCATATTTTATAATGAATAGGATTACGAATATCCGGGGTATTTTTCTCTGCCACATTTTTAGCTTCTTCGACGAAACTCTTATCTTCAAACGTTAGAACATCCAGCGGACTCCCCAGTGGACTTTGCTTGGACAAATGAGCTTTGAAGAAACATGCTAATCTTCTCAAATATTCAGCAACTAATGCAGAATGAGATTCGTTCGGTTTGATCTCCATGTTCCAGTTAATGTCATTTAAACGTTGTACAGCAATGTCAAAAGCTGCCCCCATACGCATTACTCCTCTTGTTTACCAACCAAGCTTTTCAATGTAGAACGATTGAACCCCTCAAGGGTAGGGTTCATTCTGCATAGCCTCAGGATCTATTTCTTCAAATATTGCCCTTACTTCTGTTCCATACGCATTGCATTCTTCTACGCTTTTCAGATTGTACTGTTTGGCGACTTGAATAAAAATCACTTGGAACAAGAAAAAGGTTCTCAAATCACGATTTAGTAAAGCTAGATGATGTTCTGCTTCTTTTATTACCCTGCCATTGCCTGAATAAATGTAAATGGCCTGGCTCGTATAAGGATGTGGCTTTAAAAATGCCTATTTGAATGTACGTTTCGTTGGAAACTTCATGCGTTTTAAAATCTCCAATGTCAAAGAACTCAAAGCCGAGAAAATGGTGTGGAATGCCGTGCTTACTCATCAAGATGGCATTATCCTCTGTAAAACCTTGTCTCATTAAAGCTGGATAATTGTATTGCCAATAATCACCTGATTGTAGTAGCGAAATCAAATCATTTTCTAGCCGGATCATCTTGCCAATTTTCCTTTCTTCCCTATTAAGAAAAGCTCATTCCTCCTAGCATCGCAGATGGAATAAGCTTTGTATGATTCGTACTTTTAGCAGTCTCTCTCGGCTGTTTTATACGTCATCCTATTATCTATCCTTCGGTGTAGGACTCGGTAAATTTTCAAACGCATCCCCATTAATACCCGCAAAATCCATTCTTCTACGCAAATCACTCACAAACTTTGTAAAATACAATTCACGGTCCATCCCACGCGCGTATTCACTTAGCTCGTAATCATATTTTAAGGAAGGGTAGATGTGATATAAATCGTCGACAAGCACCTTTTTTATATCCGCTTTTTTCACAGATGGATCGATGCTGCATTCGTTCACGAGAGCCTGTAATGTTACCTGAAGTGCCTCATTATCATAGGACGGGTGTTCTACTAAATATTTTAAATCATACAGATCTTTAAACCTCGGCCTCACAATGGTTTGATGCAGCTTCCAAGCAATCTGGATCGGAAGTGGTACGGTGTATGGAACAAGAAAGCTATCTCCAAAGACAGGCTGGTACTCTAAAGGAACCGGATCTGCTTCCATATCTAAATGAAACGAAATATCCAACTGCAGCTCGCTATAGTCATCTGCTTTTCTCGGTTGGCCTTTGAAATAGTAGGCAAGATCCGTATTGATCGTCGGAAAATCATCTGCCATTGCATAATCGATACATCTCCAAAATGCATTCTCTCGAAAACTTCTAAACACCACGCCGTCGTTCAGCTCTATTTCGGTTACTTGAATCATCCAGTTTGTAAATACTTCATGTGCATGTTCGACGTCCCTGATCTTCCCCGCATACAATAAGTCGATATCATCCGCGTCCCGAATCTCTCGGTTGTCCAAATATTGTCTGATTAGAAGGCTGCCTTTTAATACAAATGGCATATCCACAAGAGCAATTCTTCTCAGCAGTGCTTCTAACACAACGAGTTCTTTTACCTCGTATTTCAACTCTACTACATCATCATACGTAATCATCTTGATCCTCCATAAAACGATTTAAGAAATCCAGCCGCTGTCCAATTCTTCTCTGCTGTCATAAATGCAGAGTTCATATTGTTCTTTCATTAGCTCTATTTGATTTGCTTGCAAAATGGTATGTATCGTTTCTACTCGATCGTAAAACTGCTTCGCGCTTTCATATTCTCTCACAGTGATAAATCTCACTTTTCCATTCGCATTCAAAGAGTTTCTCGATATATGTCCGCCATGACCCTCACATAAATTTCTTAACCTGGCGACATCATCGACCTGTACTTTTCCATGCCATTCGAAGTAAGGCTTAGAATTCTTGATGATTGGCTGGTGAAAGTACTTTTCTTCCTTTGGCGAAATCTCTACTTTTTTTCTGACGATGGTAAAACCGTTGTTTTGAAACGTAGCTGCAATCTTTTCCATCTCTTTATTCGCTTCATGAAAATCTGTTCTTCGGATAACGCCTGTGATCATCGGTTGATTGATGTAATTTCCTTGATCCAAAACGATCAAAACCGGCTTTACTTGCTCCAATTGGCACAGATCGATAAAAGCTGCCTTTTCATCAAGCTGTAGATCGTTGAAGGTAATGTGAAATTCAAATTCCATCGACGCACTCCCTAACTTTCTTTGTATTGCACAAGCAATTTATTTCCTTTTCTTCCTTTTTGTATCGACATATCTGATCTATTACTTAACCGTTTCGTTACAAAATAAAAAAGTAGAGATACGCTGAGAATCATTTCTCAACACATCTCTACTCTATATGAGTGCGAATTGCTAACCATTTAGCTTGGTGGTTGCTGATAAGTCCAGAGAGTGTACTTTTACTGACCAATGCCCCAAGATTTCATCGAGTTTTAAAGCCTAATTCCTGACCTTTGAGCCTAAAGAGCTTTGACACGTGAGTTCTGAAAGCTGAGCTCTCATCTTTGACCTTTCATCCGCAAATGCTCCAAATAATTTTAGGATGAGCCTAGTTGACCCACTAGGCAAGGGACTCTCGTTTATCAGCTATTCAAATGGTTAGCAATTCACACGGTTAATCTACAAGGTTAATTTTTGTAATCGTATTGGATTCACTTAAGATGAAATCAACTTCACACTCAAACTCATCGATTTCTTTACTAAGCGTATCCATTTTCTCTTTCAACTTCAATGGGTCTACGAGCTTCGCTTCATTTTGTTCTTTAAACGGTTTGGAGATCGCCTCCATTTCCGTATCCTTCACCTTGGAGTCCTTTCCAAAGTTCGCTTCGAGCAGCTTTTCCAATCGTAGCTGTACTTCTTCATTTTTCGATTCAACCTGCGTGACAGCATGGGTGTAATCTCTTCTCATTTTCTCCAGCAGTAGTTTTTCATACTGAATGGACGTTTTACGCTCGATGGCTTCTGCCACTGTCATTTTCTTGCCGCTAATGGTGACCATCGTCCTTGCGTTGGATTCGACGATCAGTGACTTAATTTTTTGTCTTCTTTTTATTAAATCAACGACGGATTGGTAGTTGCGCTCTGTCGTTTCCACATACAGTTCTGTTGACGTATAACCCGTTACTGGCTTAGGTCCAATTGCTGAAGACATGAAAGTCGTTTCATTGATGCCTTTTTGGATTCTTTTATCGAGTAGTTTTAATTCTGCCAGACCTCTCGTGATCGTCATTTCCATCGTGTCATTCCTCCTCGTGGAGTTTGGATAGAATTGTTTATGTATGTGCGGGTTCTAATTGAAAGTTTACTATACAACTATTTGAAAATAGCTGTCAAATCGGTAATCTTACTATCGCAATATCATCCTTATAGCACTTCTTTGACCTTTATCATTAATGAATGTACGATTTCTTTGTTTTGAGAATTCTCGATAAGGTATTCATTACAAATCTCCACCAAGCAGCTATAAAATTTAGAACTATCCATATGGATTTCCATATACTCATATGTTCGTAAAAAGATAATGATCCCATCCTGCAAAGAATCATCCCCGTCGGAATGATCAGGAAGTTCATATCCCATCATATGATCCTGCCAAGGGTCACCACTTGATAAATGTTTCAATACCTCAATGAGTTCACCTTTTAAAAAAGAAAAGTAGTCTTGGATAATTGGCGTTTCATTTGCTAGCATCAGTCGTTCACCCTCAAACAATGCAATTCACCACCTAGTTTAGCATCTTTAAGGATCTCTCTTATAAAAGGCGTTACAGAAAAGCAATTATCCAAATCATTCTCATCCAACATCGCCCAATAATTAATTGTATTTTTATGTATCCGAATGTCTTGAAGGAGATGATACCTGATGGAACTAGCCCAACTCTCCTCATCCTTTCTTTCTCCTATCGCATCATCGTATGAAGAAATAATAACGATCATGAAAGCAAACTTTTCCTCCGTATCTAGTTCTATGCTTTCATATGCGACTAAGAATTCAGCTACTCTTGAGGAATCGGACACTTCATACTCCCAATCTTGCGAAAATTCATTAGGCGCCGGTAATTTGATTTTTTTTACGAGACCTTCAATAGCACTCCTCGTAACATATTTAGGATTTGTATTCTCCATGTCTTATTTCTCCTCTTATTCTAAGGCCCGAACTGACCAGCCGTACAGCCTTGTACATTCTTCGAGAAGTTTTCGTAAAACCTGACTGCACCCGTTAATTGTCCGTAGAACTCGTATTGATCTTTGTAATTTTGGGCAATGAGTAGTGCTTGTTTTTCGGTTAGGTTTGGGGGCATTTCCGTTCTCCTTAAAGAAAAGGCTCATTCCTCCTCATCATTCAAGTTGGAATAAGCCTCTAGCAAATTATTGTCAGGTATCAAAGCTGCAAATATAGTCGATATAGCATTCGGGCAGCTTCCCCGCGAGTGACAGCCTCGCGAGCTCTAATCTGTTTATTAGCGGGAACATCGATCAACCGCTGTTTCACAGCCAAAGCCATTGTTGGTTTCGCCCAATCGGATATCGTATGCTGGTCTGTGAATTGACCCAAGTAGTCATTCGTATTGGAAGGGTAGAAATAATTTTTCTTCTCGTGTAATGCTCTTGCGCCAATGGCAGCCATTTCTTCCCGGGATATCGTATGATCTGGCCTAAACGTGCCGTCCGGATAACCTTTGACGATGTCCTTTTTCTCAGATGAAGCGATAAATGGAACATGCCATTGCGGTGAATTCACATCTGAAAAGCTCTCCGTCGCCGTTTCATCCAAAGCGTAAAAAGCTCTTACCAGCATGGCCGTGAACTCTGCACGGGTGAGCGGTGAATCAGGCTCAAAGTTGCCATTGTCGTTCCCGGTTACGATTCCTTTCGATCCCAGAAATTGTACGGCTTGCTTTAACTCAGGATCCTGATTGTCAACATCAGGGAACGATTTTGTATTATCGCCCAAGAAATATGTTCCAGAACGATTGATCTCCGATTCCATGCCGTTATTGTACGGATTGAACTTTCCTCCGATAGGCTGCGATATTTTCCCATTCGAATAGAACACGCTCTGATGTGTCGCGTCCGCCTGATTGGCAGGCAGAATGAGCCGGACGTTACTTGATACGCGCGACAGCTCCTGCCCTTGTTCATCCAAAAATTGCACGTGATATCCGCCGTTATTGTTTTCGAACAGGCGAATCACGATAACCGGGAGCGAATCGAACAGGTGGTTTACGGTCGAAAGATTCAGCATGATTTTCGCATCCCCCGCATGAACGGTAAGATAGTCGATATCCTTGCGACCAGTTAAGCTATCTTTATGCAGCTTGACTGTAAAACCTTTTTGATCTGGCAAAAACAAAATTTCCCCATTTACGACTAACTCTCTGGCAAGACCAATACTGTTTTCTGATAGTGTCTGCTGCACCGTTGTCTTCGCTTTTCGCGCATTGTCGGCAACACGGTTCATCAGCTCAGGGGTGATGACGAGTTCGCCATTTACAAGCTCTGGCTCTTCACTACTTGCGGCTGTAATTACAAGCTCTCCTGCTTGAGTCAATCCCTCCACAACAAACGGAAGCTGTCTATCAGCGACAGGAACCGATTGGACCGCAGTGTAAAATGTCTCAGACAATATGCTGCTGTCTACCACATAGAGCAAAAAGTATGCGGTCGAGTCGGGATAACCCGCTCTGCTTGCCGTTGCCCGCACAATGGTCTGCCCGGGTTTGTTTGCTTTTACGACCTGTGTGCCATTCACATTCGATAAAGTAGCTATGCTCGGATCGTCAATGGTATAAGTCATTTTCGTCCCAGGAAGTAAATGATTGACCGCAATGGACTGTTTGGCGCCAGGTTGCAGCATCGTGATATATGGATAGAGACTGATTTGCGGTGAAGTTCGTATCACAGGCTTGGCTTTAGTTCCAGAGCTAGAGCCAGTGCCAGTGCCTGTTGGCTTGTTCGCTGACACAGGGCGATCTACAGTTGGTTTGTCTGTTTTCCCTGGTCGATTATGAGCTGCCGTTTCTTCCGTGAAAACAACCAGCTTTGGCATGGATATCGAATCTTCCCAAGCCCACAGAGTCTGATCCTCTTTTAATACATAGTAATATCTTTCTTTTGAAAAAAAATCTCGATGGTGTATCGAAGCAATGTCCGTAAGCTCTGGGAAAACTTTATCGTTTTCCACTGACCACAGCTGATCGTCCTCTCGGAAGGCATACGCTTCGTCGATATTCCGATCTCGAATGTTGTTGAAATGAACCATCGTTCGCGCATCCTTTGCTGCATGTAAATATAAGGGATACTTTTTCGCGTCAGTTGTTGACCAAGACAAGACAGTGCCATCCTTCTTGTATGCATAGCTGGTAGACATGCCTGGCTCGATTTTAACGATCGCTTCAAATCCCTTCATCTGCTCAGGGCTTTTTTTAGAGCGGTTCTTCGGCAGATACATATTTGCATTCCATCTCCATACCGAACCGTCTCTTTTCACAGCGAAACCAACGCCTCTACCCATTCCTATGGATACGACATTATCTAGCAGCTTTGTTCGGACTGGAACGGGTGAGACACCCTTAGACGTGCCTACCTCACTTCCCAAGCTCCAAACAGAACCATCTGATTTCAATACGAACAAGACCTTGTAGGAACCGCTATAATGGGTGACAAGTGATGTTACATTGTTCAAGTCTTTGATCTGTCTCGGAACAGTATCCGGACTCGTTGCGAGAGTCGTGACGGGCTCTGCGTCCCAATACCAGACGGTTCCGTCTTTTTTTAGCGCAGCGTAGTTACTAATATGATTGCCGGTAGCTACCTTCCTTTTGATCGTCATCTCCTTCACATTCTGCAAACCCGGAATTTGCGCCAGCTTGGCTTTGTAGAATGGATCGGAAGAACTGAGTGGATAGCCATGGATGTACCAAGTCCATACGGTTCCATCTTTTTTTGACAGTAGCACATTATCGTTTAAGATGTGGTAATCCTCTCCGATACGTGTATATTGCTGTTCGTATACGGTTGTTGTATCGTTCCCTTTGGCTTGAATCATATGAGGTTGGGCCGTCAGGATTAGCATAACGCTTAGCACTGCTGCCATGAATCGTTTCATTGTCGAAAACTCCTTGCTCTGTCTTCTTCTAGATACCATAATCTGGACTAAACTTTATATTAACAGAACAAGAAATATTTACAATAAACTAGTTATGAGCGTTACGTGAATGGATTACACTTGATTTCTTACTTGAGCAAAGCAAAAAGCCAGGTTCTCTCTCCCTGGCTCTCATGCGTTTACAGAAGTCCTTCCATTTGCCCTTTTTGTACCGCTTCATCCCGATTCCGTACACCGAGCTTGTCATACAGCGCAGACGCATAGTTACGCACTGTTCCGTCTGATAAATACAGCTTGGCCGCGATCGTTTTATAGCGCATGCCTTGGGATAGCATCTGCAAAATCTCTCGCTCCCGCTTCGTTAAATCATAATAGCTCTCGTCTTTGCCGCTTATTTTCCGTGCATCGCGCAAATCTTCCTGTTCGTTTACGGACTGAGCATCCAGCATTTTATGAAACAAGTCATGTGCAATCATCGTACCTCCGCGATGGACGAGGCGAATCGTTTCCGCAAGCTCACGTGATTCAATCGATTTCAAGACATAGCCGTCGGCACCACTGCGCATGATCTCCTTGGCTTTTTCCGTATCCTGAAACGTTGACAAGACAAGGACACGAATACCGGGCCATTTTTCCTTGATTCGTTTTGTTGCCATGATCCCGTCCATATTGGGCATCTCCAAGTCCATCAGCACCAGGTCTGGTTCCAGCTCCTCGCACAGCTCCACAGCCTGCGCCCCATCCTCGGCCATTCCGACTACTCGCAGATCCCGCTGTCCCTCGATTATGGAACGCAAGCTTTCCCGAATAAACGAATGATCATCTACGATAAACAAACGAATGATTTCGTCGGTGCTCTCTACCAGCCTCGGCACGAAACAAGTAATGAGCGTTCCTTCTCCCCGCTCTGAGTATACGGATACTCTTCCTTGCAAATGGGCTGCCCGCTCTTTCATCGTCGTGATCCCGAAGCCATCCTTCCAATTTTCCACCCCGTGACCGTTATCCTGTACCTCCAGCCTCGTCTGTTGCGGCTCAAAATGCAGAGAAACGACAATGTCCGTAGCCTGTCCATGGCGTACCGCATTAGTTAAAGACTCCTGCAAACAGCGAAACAAGGTCATTTTCACCTGCTTGCCAACAGGATACTCTTCTCCAATCTCACGAAACCGTACATTCACCTTTGCATGTGTCTGAAACTCCTCCGCAAGATGCCTCAGCGTATGAACCAAGGGAAGCGTCTCTTGCGGTGACCCCATCTGGTGCAAATACCCCCTCACTTCCTTCATGCCATTTCGTGCAAGCTGTAAGAGGGCATCGAGCTTTTCCGTCCCTTCCCGCGACACCACATCATGACGCAAGGTTTCCATCCCCATGATGAGCGAGACATAGGAATGACCTAGCGTATCATGCAGATCCTTGGAAAGCCGGTCTCGCTCCTCTAGCAGCGTCACTCTCTCTATTTGGGTCAGATACTGCTCTAGCACGCTATTTTGCTTGCGAATCATTTCATTTTGCCGATGATTGACGATGAGCAAGTGAAAGGCAAACCCTATCACATAAGCTAGGGCGACTTCAGGAAAAATCTTAATCTCTTCAATTCCCTGCGAAGAAAGCATCATCAGTAGTGGAAATCCCACAATTGTAATAGGAGCTGTCCAGCGATACGCTTTCTCTGCACTATTGGCAGCAATCAAAAAAGCAGGCGTCATAAAAGTAAGGTACGCCTCCGGAAATAATGACGCAAGATAAAGAGATAATCCGCCGAATAAGAGCATTTCTGCAATCAAGTAGTAACGATAGCTCAGCATTAAACAAATCCATGGGACAGAAAAAGTAATAACTTGCCATAAAATTAAAATCGATAAGGGCAGCGTGAGATAATCCGCCAATTGTATCGTCGTAAAGGTAATTGAAATGCAACTGAGCAGACGTAAAATGAGCATCACCCAGTCGTACCAGGCCCATCGTTTTACAATATCTAACAATTTATCATCCCCTAATTGCTTTGAACATCAAGCGCGTGTACCCACCAATTAACTGTACCAGTCCATTCCCGAGCTTGAAGCACCCGATCATGAGTATGAATCCCAAGCTCATAACTTGCAATGCCTTCAAGTCTGAATCCACCAAGATCCCGAAAAAATGTAGCTCGATATAAGGATAGAGCAACGGTAAGAACGCAATCAAAATCGGTCCAACGTAAATGAGCACTCCGATCACCAGGCAAATGCATCCTAGGACAAATTTTTGCATCAGCCAATAAACCGATATCCAATTTCTTCCATTTATTAATTCCGCTTTTGCCTGCACCCATTGAGTTCCCTCTGTTCTTTTTCTCGTTGCCAACGGTTCTATCGAAATATCGGTATAAATCTTCGTCTGAATCCGTTCATGCTGGACAAAGATTTGGGTTGAACGCAACACATTGGTGAGCAATGGGATTCCTACCAAGGTAAATGACAATGCCAAACCAAGCACGATACTGACCAGGTAAAAACAAAAATAAAACACACCCGAGACAAATGTATACAGCAAAAAGATAACATTTTGAACGTTACGGATGAAGTCACTTTTCATCTGAGCACCTCTCTCTATCTCTCCCTTTTCCGACACCCTGATGACGGTCTGCCCTTACCGTAATCCGCTGCGTGTCACATGTGCCAGTGCCAAAATGTCATATGACAGGCAAAGTCATGTCAGTGATGACAAGAAGTAAGCGTTCATCCCCGGAGTCGGTGCGCCAAGACTTGTTATCAAAAACCAAAAGGAGAACCAGTTTTTTCCTCTTTTTGGAATAAAGCAGGGGCTTGTTGTATACCCTACTCCTTTGAGGGAGGTGACTGGTCGTGGAAAATAGCGATAAACAAAGGGGTCAAGCTGAGCAAAAAGCTTCAAGTGACTTGAATGAGAAGGAAATCGAGCTTCAGCATCAATATCAAATGTTCCCTACCCCGGATGAAAAACGTGCTTCACAAGTGATTACCGAGTTGAAGGATTAGTAACGACAAAGAAAAGAAGAATTAGGAAATTCTCTCCCCCCACCTGAAGGCTGTCAAGAAATTCGACAGCTTTTCTTCGTCCAGCAAAAAGGCTCCCACCAACCACTGCAATGGTTGGGGAAGCCTTCTTGAAATAAATCACATTCTCTATATGGTTACACTTTCTTCGATAACCAGTTCACCGTTTGACGCATCGAGACTGGCCTCTACGCCCATCGGGAGAGCGATGTTGCACGCGCCATGCCCGATCTGTATGTTCCAGATGGTCGGCTTTCCGTACGGTACGACGATATTTTGAAACACATCCCAGACAGAGAAGCCCTCGCGCTTTTTCGGCTCACAGTCGGTCCATGTCCCTATGACGACGCCCTCACAATCATCAAACAAGCCACCTAGGGCAAGCTGTGTCAGCATGCGATCAATCCGGTACGGCTCTTCGTCAATGTCCTCCAGAAACAACAGCTTGCCTCTCGTATCCAACTGGTAGGGCGTCCCCATCAAGGCGGAGACAAGAGCGAGATTCCCGCCGACTACCGGACCAGATGCCTGGCCTTCGACGAGACATACGATTTCTTCCCCTGGCGGATTAATGATCGCTCCCAGAGGCTCCGGGCGAGTCATGGCGCGCAGCAAATATTGCTTGGACCAGTCATCCAGTCCATGGGCGATGTCTGAGGTTGCCATCGGGCCGTGAAGAGTAGCCAGATTCGCACGCTGTCCGAAAACGGTATGCAGCGCCGTGATGTCGCTATAGCCGATAAACAGCTTCGGGTTTTGTGCGATAAGATCGTAGTCGAGCTGAGACAAAATTTGTGGTGCGCCGTACCCGCCTCGCATGCACATAATCCCGTCCACTTCCTCGTCGACGAACATCGCATTCAGCTCAGCAGCCCGTTGCTCCGGGGTTCCCGCCAAATACCCGCCGTACGATTGTCGGCACGTATCCGAGATTTTCACCTTGTATCCCAATCCCTGCAGCTCAGCAATTGCCTTGTTCAGCACTTCTTCTGTAGCAGGACTAGAGGTTGCCACTACTCCGATTGTATCTCCAGCTCGCAATGCTTTCCCTTTGTTCATCTGTCCAGTCGCCTCCTACGGTTTCTCTCCCCATTATCGTACATCTGCGTCAAATGGTGCATAGCCATTTTCGCAGCTTGCGACTCGCGGACGGCTGGCTGATTCCGAGCGCTTCCGCTACCTTTGTCGTCGTTTTATGCTGTTCATAGGCCCTGTGCACGAGCTGGCGCTCCACCTCGTCCATTGCCTCCTGCATCGCCATCACCCGATCCACCTTGATCCCTTTGTGCTCGCTATTCTCCTGGTTATAAATATAGCGCGGGATTTGCGCAGGTGTAATGAGAACATCATGGGATGTGACGACGAGCCGCTCTACCACATTTTCCAGCTCCCGCACATTACCCGGCCAATCGTACTCGCTGAGGATGCGGTAGCAGGCATCGGAGAGCTCTCTTTCCAGACAATACTTTTGCGAAAAGACATTGAGAAAGTAATGAACAAGTACAGGAATCTCTTCCTGCCGTTCGCGCAGCGGCGGAATCTCCAATGGGACGACGTGAATGCGATAGTACAAATCCTCGCGAAACCTACCTTCCTTGACCATTTGCCGCAGGTTTTTATTCGTGGCTGTGATCAGCTTTACATCTACCTTTCGCGAAACAGAGCTGCCTACAGGCGTAATCGTTTTTTCTTGCAGCACATTCAACAGCTTCACTTGCAAGGAAAGAGACATTTCCCCGATCTCGTCCAAAAACAGCGTGCCACCATTTGCTTTTTCAATCAAACCGGCCTTGCCATCCTTGTCCGCTCCTGTAAAAGCACCCTTTTCGTAACCAAACAGCTCTGACTCCAGCAAGGTCTCGGGAATGGCTCCACAGTTGATGTGCACGAACGGCTTGTCGACCCGCGGGCTGCATTCATGAATGTATTTTGCCAGCACGCCTTTTCCGACACCTGATTCTCCCAGCAGGATCATGGATGATTCTACCTGCGACAGCTTTTTGGCCATCATGGCGACCTGCTCCATAGACTGACTGCGGTAGATCAAGCAGGTCCCTCCTTTTTGTCTGCTGTTCTCCTTGGTCATCTCGCTCTGCAAGATCGTGCCGACGTACTTGACCTCATTTAGCTCCTGCTGTAGCTGCTCCTGGCTGGTAATATCAATCGAGGTATTGACCACTCCGCTAAAATTCCCGTCCTGATCCCAAATCGGCGTACCTTCCACAAACAGCTTGCGATTTTTTCGGGTGGTTTGAATCGTGTGCACCTTTTTCTTGTCACGAATGACCCGCATCGTGATCGTCGGCGCAAAATAACCGAGATGATAAAACTCCTCGATTGGCTTGCCCATCATCTCCACCGGATCAATTCCGAAAAATTCCTCGTAGCGTCCCGAGCAATACAAGGTTCTGCCCTCTGCGTCTGTCACGTGCACGATATCAAACAGCGAGCCTAACAACGCTTCATAATCGAGCATGGCGCTCTCTACCTCCCGTGCCTCCCGTATCTTGTGGAGTGACACGCACATAGCGATTCGTCGGCCTGCCTACTCCGCCATAGCTGACATCCATCCTGACACTCCCGCATTTCTCCAGATAGTCCAAATACCGTCTGGCGGTCACTCTCGCGATTCCTACACGTTCTGCTACATCATCAGCCGATAGAGGCTGACTCTCCTTCTCGATTTGACGAATGATTTGCTCCATGGTGACAGCGTGCAGTCCTTTTGGCAGCACTGCCCTGCCTTGATTGGCATCGGGCTGCTCCTTTTCCGGGGTCGGTTCGGCGCTTCTGCGGAATAACAGCTGATCAACCTCATCCTGAGAGGCGGTGCCTTCGCAATCAATCCGCTGGCGAAACTCCCGATAGTTTTCCAGGGACTTCCTGATCCGTTCGAACTGAAACGGCTTGATAATATAGTCCATCGCACCATTGCGCAGCATCGATTGGATCGTGGTCTTGTCCTTTGCAGCCGTCACGACGATAACATCAACAGCTTGTTTGGCAGCGCGCAGCTCCATCAGCGCCTTCACCCCGTCCTGGATCGGCATGAAAATATCAATGATGATCAAATCAGGAGCGAGCTCATTCGCCAGCTTGAGTCCGTCCGCTCCATTGGCCGCAATTCCTACGACGACAAAGCCCGGGACGCGCTCAACGAACTGCTTGTTGATCTCCTGCACCATCGGATCGTCTTCCATGATCAGTACGCGAATGATTTCCTTCTCCATGACTCTCCACCTCCCCCATCGGAAATGTAATCAGAAAGCTGGCCCCTTGCCCGCGTTCTGAATGACAAACCAGCTCGCCTCTCCCTTTATTGACCAATTGATGCACCAGATGCAGACCAAGTCCACGGTGCACACGTTCTTTCGTCGAGAATCCCCGTTCGAGCATGTGCTGGCGTATTTCTTCGTCCATCCCGATTCCGTTGTCCTCCACCAGGATGGAGCAGATATCTTCGTCTTGTTCGATACTGATCATGATTTCTTTATCCTCACGTTCGATTCGCTCCAGTGAATCAAAGGCATTTTCGATCAAGTTCCCCAAAATGAGCACGAAATTATGATGATCCATGTAAGGTGGAAACCTCTCCAAATGACTCATGCGATCAATGACGACGCGAATGCCCAGCTCTCTCCCTCGACTTACTTTGCCGATCAACAGCCCTGACAGGTTCTCATCCATGATGCGTGTCGTCAAAAAGGAGGTGAGCTCCTCCTGCTGCTCGTTGACTTCGAACAAATAGGTGAGCGCCTTTTCATGCTGCTGGAGCTGGAGCAAGCCTGCGATGGTATGCAAATGATTCATGTGCTCATGATTTTGTACCCGCAGCGCACCGACGAATTCTTTTACCCCCGTCAGCTCCTCCGCCATTCTCGCCACTTCGGTTCTGTCCTGAAAAATCGCGATCGCGCCTACGACCTTTTCTTCGACCTTGATCAGAAAACGGTTGGACCAGAGCAGCGTATTGCCAACATGAATTTCTGTGTTGGTAAAATTCTGGCGAAGCTCCAGCACTTCTGGTAATCTGGTGTCGTGCAGGACAGATCGGATGTACTTGCCCAGCACTTCTCCTTCGATGCCAAAAATTTGCTTCGCCCGATCGTTAAAAATCGTGATTCGCTCCCGATTGTCAATCGAGATGACGCCCTCATGCATGGCATGGAAGGTCGCTGTTCGCTCTACCAATATTCGCGAGATTTCGTCCGGCTCCAAATCAAGCATTTGCTTTTTCATATGGCGAGCCAGCTGATAAGAGCCCCACACTCCGAACAATAGGGAGAAGAAAAACGTCAGCGCGATATTCTTTCGCTCACTGTACAAGATCCCCCAAACATCAGGCATCACACGTCCGACCAGTACGACACCCACCTGCTGATGCTGGTCATCCATGATCGGCACGTAGGCGCGCAGAGCCGGCCCCATCTCTCCTATTACCTTTTGAAAATAGGAGTGCTCGGCATAAGCCTCATCAACCGCAGGGTCCATAAACACCGTACCGATCCGCTCATCTAGCGGGTCTGCGTAGCGGACACGCTCCATATTCAGCACGACGATATACGTCACATCGTTGACGACGCGCAGATTGCGTGCTGTCGGATGGATGACCTTCCACCCGTCTGGTTCCTGAATACTTTTTTGTACACTCGGAATCGTCGCAACCGTACGAGCTGTCGTCATGAGCCGCTGTCCCAATTGGGCTTCCGTTATCCGGATAATCCCTCCAGCCATGATCAAATTTCCGATGATTAAGGAAAAAAGAACGATTCCGACGGAGAGCAGCATAATCTTCCATTTGATCGTTAGGCGTTTGAACAGGTCCGCTCTTTCCTTTCTCGTGGGATTGCAAATCAATTCAAGGTAAGAAGGTGTTGAAAATGAAATCGTTGGTAACCAGTACATTGATTGTCCTGCTCGGACTTGTGAGCGCTGTCATGATTGGCTTCGGACCAGATCTTCTGAAGGAAAACAGAGGACACGACGAAGAACAAGCAGGGCTATCCAATCGAATGATCATCAAGTTCAGCCACGTGATCGCGGAAAACACGCCAAAGGGTCTGACCATCGAGCGTTTCTCGCAGCTCGTAAAGGAAAAGACACAAGGACGCGTAGAGGTACAGGTCTTTCCCAACAGCATCCTTCACACCGAGAAAACCGAGATGACCGCCTTGCAAAACGGCGAGATTCAGATGATCGCACCTGCATTCTCCTATCTGTCTAACACCATCCCCGAGTGGGCTGTCCTTGATCTGCCCTATTTGTTTCGGTCTCAGGAGGACGTAGAAACGGTTTTCAATGGCGAAATCGGTCAGATGCTATTCGATAAGCTAGAAGATTCTGATATGAAAGGGTTAGCCTTCTGGGCAAGCGGCTTCAAGCAAGTGACAGCCAATCGCCCCTTGATCATGCCTTCCGATTTTGCCGGTCAACGTCTGCGCATCATTCCAGGCAACGTGATCGAAGCTCAATTTCACACACTCCAGGCGATCCCTGTGGGCTCTTCCTTCAATGAATTATACAGCATGCTCGCTACCGGAAAAGTAGACGGCGAAGAAAATACGATCTCCAATGTGTACACCAAACGACTCTACCAAGTACAGAAGCACATGACGATCAGCAATCACAGCTACCTGGGCTATGCTGTCGTGATTAATAAAACGTTTTGGAACAATCTCCCCGCCGATATTCAGCAGGCGATAACGGAAGCCATGCAGGAAGCGACTGCCTACAATAATCAACTGGCTGTTTCGATGAATGACAAGCAATTGCGCTTGCTGCAAGATAATGGAGGAATGCACATCCACATGCAGACGCCAGAGGAACGTGCCGCTTGGATCGCTGCGTTGCAGCCTGTGTACGATCAATTCGCTCCGAGTATCGGAGAACCACTCATGAAGAAAATCAGAGAGCTCCACCAACGCCGGTGAAGCTCTCAAGCAATTTCCTCGTTCTGCTCTTTGCGCATGGGCAAAATGAGCGTAAAAACTGATCCCTCAGGAGAGCTTTTTCTGAGGACGAGATCTCCGCCAAGCGCTTTTGCCATCATACGAGAATAGGACAACCCCAAGCCGAGTCCACGTACTTTGTCTTTTTTATTGCTTCCCCGAAAAAAGCGCTCAAACACAAGAGACTGCTCCTGCGCGGGTATCCCTTGTCCATTATCCTTGACATCAATACGTAAATCATGAGTTGTTTCGTAGAGGAAAAGCTCTATTTTCCCATCATCCCCCACAGCCTGTCTCGCGTTGTTCAATAGGTTAATCAAGATTTGCTGGACACGACCCGGATCGACGAATATCGTCGTCTGCTTTTCCAGAACGCCAACCGTAAACGAAACAGAACCGAGATCATGGACAATCCGCCATTGCGAGGCGATTTCCCGAATCAGCTTGTTCACATTTTGCTCTTCCTGACAGACGGTAATGGCTCCTACGGCAAATGAATTGAAGTCTAGCAAATCCTCTACCATTTTTTGCAGGCGCTTCGTTTCCTTCAAGCAGATTTCCAGAAACTCCTTCTGCTCTTCTCCAGAAACCACCTCGTCGTTAATCGCCTGGATTAATCCGCTAATAGACGTAACGGGGGTTTTCAGCTCGTGTGTCACACCAGCCAAAAGCTCTGTGCGCATGCTCTCTAGCTGCCGGAGACGGTCGGCCATTTCCGCGAACGTATACACCAGCTCATGAATTTCCTTTTCCTTGATCGTTTTGTAGATCAGGACGTCGTAGTTACCTTCCACGATCTGACGCGCGGACATCACCACATTTTGAATCGGTTCAGACAGCCGTCGCGCATGAAAATAAATAACCGCCCAGCCAAGCACGCCCAAACTACCAAGCATGATGACTAAATACTGGATTTGTTCCTTCCCTACCTTGATATCCGTCTCTGGGAACAGCAGGATGACTTTTCCAATGACATTGCCATTGTATTCCAAATATTTCCTAACCACATACAACGTCTCACCTGACGGGTGCTTCACTTTGTCCATTGTATCTGCTTGCTTAAGCAACCCCGGTGCTGCTTGCTGCAAGGAAGGCGGCAGACTGCCAGGCCGCTTGTAAACGACCTCTCCCTCTGCGTCTCTGATGAATAAGATCAAGTTGCGATCGACACCCATGAACTTGCGTCGATTATCCAATACTTGATGCATTTTCTCTCCAACCAGTATATTTCCGTCATCATCGACGACCCGATCAGCCACTTCTTCTGCAAAAAGCCGGGTCACTTCAATTTGCTTTTCGATGGCGGCGTATTTGATCCAATAGGCAGAGACAGCCCCAATGATCAACAACCCGACAACCAGAGTGAGCAGATAGCGTGTCGTCCAATACCGGAGGAGCGATACGGGCTCATTGTTTTTTGTAAACACAGAATTGATACCCAACCCCTCTTTGTGTCTTGATCTCGCCTTCCTGAACTGGCCAATTCTCCAACGTCTTTCTGACACGCTTGATCGCCAGGTCTACGGCACGGTCACTTCCCCCATAGTCCATTCCCCATACCTGTTCAATCAATTGCTCGCGTGTAAAAGTCTGATTCGGATTTTGTGCCAAAAAAAGCAGCAAGGACAAGTCGCGTGGGTGAAACGACAGTTCGAGACCGTGCAGCGTCACATGATGGGACTGAAAGTTTATTTTCAAGCTTCCGAATAGTCGGGTCTCCTGGTCTTTCACCAAGATAACGGAACGGCGCAGCACCGCATTGACGCGAGCGACCACTTCGTCCGCGACAAAAGGCTTCGTTATGTAGTCATCTGCTCCTTGATTAAGTCCTTTCAGCTTTTGATCTGTCTGCCCGAGCGCTGTCATGATGATGACCGGACAGGAGCTCTTCTCACGAATGTACTGAAGAATCTCCCAGCCATTACGTTCAGGGAGCATGACATCCAACAGAACGAGATCTGGCTTTTTCTCATCAAAAAGCTGGATCGCCTCAATTCCATCGTTCGCTTGCCAGACCTCATACCCTGCCTTTTGCAAGTAAGCCTTCAGCACGCGTGATATCACCAGTTCATCTTCTACCAACAAAATGCTTTTCATATCTTCCCTACCCGATTCACAGACATATGATCATTCCTATTCGCGAATTCTCGCATGATCCCTCTATACTCTACGTACTCCTATTCTATCAGTTTACAGCTTCAAATAAAAAAATGCCTTTGCTGATTTTGGAAAATAGGAAAAAAGCCTTGCATCCTATAAAAGGAGCAAGGCTTTTTGTGTGAAAAACGTCCCCACTTTGCGGGATATTTAATTAGATTTCGTCACCTTCAAAGAAGATTTCTTCATCGCTTGCGTCAGCAGAGAAATCGTGCAGGTTGTCGTCATCCTCGTCGACGATTTCACCATCGATGTCAGCATCATCGAACTCTTCCCAAATATCTTTTACGACATCTTCAACGAGTTCTTCGAAATCGGAATCATCCATCTCATCGTACTCGTCTTGGAAATCATCCAGGTCAACCTGAATTTCTACATCGATATCATCTTCGTCGCCACTCAGCGTGAACTTCCACTCGATATCTTTGAAGTCATCGTAGTCCTTATCGAGTTGATCTTCCAGATCGTCCAGGTCATCTTGGATATCATCGTCATCGTCTTTGCTGCTCTTGCTGTTTTTCAAAGTAGTGATCTCTTTGTTCAGGCTGTCAATTGTTCCTTGCAAGCTTCTGATTTGAGCATCACGTGCAGCCAACTCGTTTGCATGCTGGGAGTTAGGCTTATCTTTTACCGTGATGGTGTACTTCGTGCCATCCCATGCTACGTCCTTGCTGAACACGTCTGCCATCATACGAAGTGGAATGTAAGTCGTTCCGTTTACGATGAATGGTTCGATATTAGTTGGAACAGCTGCGCCATTATAAATAACTTTAATGTTGTTGTACTTAGCTTGCAGATTCTTAGTTCCAGTCGCTGCTTGAGAGCTTGTTGGAATAAGTGTGGTAGTCAGAACCAACGCTGAGGCAATCGCCAGATATTGCTTCTTGAACATTGAAAATCCTCCATTCTCCCGGTTGTCTATTTCTTTCGTGTCACTATGTACATCTTCTACTTTACCTACCGTTCATGTCGAGAGTATGTCAACAATCGATTTTTTCCTTTCCAATTTGAGGGGATTTCTGTGACCAAAAGGACCAAAACAACCAATATGACCGTATCATTTTCAATTATTCGCCCAATTTATACAATGCGAAATAGATGAATAAAGCGTTTACAAAATGGGAGAAGGAGTGTATGCCATGAGGATCAACTTTAAAAACCTGACTGTACAGGTCGTTATTGCCATCATTCTCGGTATTCTTGTTGGTCATTTTGCCCCTAAATTTGGCGCAGAGCTAAAGGTGTTGGCCGATATTTTTGTCAAATTGATCAAAATGGTCATCCCACCGATTGTCTTCTTCACTGTCGTGAATGGAATCGCCAGCATGGGGGACATGAAAAAGGTCGGAAAGATCGGCGGCAAAGCGCTGCTCTATTTCGAAATCGTTACAACAATCGCATTGGCAATCGGACTAATCGTGGTCAACCTGATCAAGCCGGGTGTAGGCTTTGACAAATCGGGGCTGACCAGTGGTGATGTCTCCAAGTACACAGAGGCTGCCGCCCAGAGCAATAACGGCTTTATCGATTTTATTACGGGGATCATCCCGGAAAACGTAGTCGGGGCGATGGCAAGAGGCGAGCTGCTGCCCATTCTGTTCTTCGCTGTCCTGTTCGGTCTCTCGCTCGCTGCCATGGGTCCAGCCTCGCAGCCCGTCATCAAGCTGTTTGACAAGCTGACACACGGATTTTTCGGTGTCGTGAATATGATCATGAAGGTTTCGCCTTTCGCTGCGTTTGGTGCAATGGCCTACACAATCGGCAAGTTCGGCATTGGCTCGTTGACCAGACTCGGCCTCTTGATGACCGCTGTCTATGTCACCATGTTTTTGTTCATCATTCTCATACTTGGCGGGATCGCTCGCTACTACAAATTCAGCATATTCTCGTTCATCAGATATATTCGAGAGGAAATCCTGCTCGTTCTCGGCACATCCTCCTCGGAGTCTGCCCTTCCTAGAATGATGGATCGGCTGGAGAAGTACGGCTGCTCCAAATCCGTTGTCGGTCTGGTCGTTCCGACAGGCTACTCGTTTAACCTGGACGGCACCTCGATTTATTTATCCATGGCGGCGATCTTTATCGCCCAGGCTTATGGAATCGAGCTCAGCTTCTGGGAACAGCTCACTCTTTTAGGAATCCTGATGATTACGTCAAAAGGGGCAGCTGGTGTCACGGGTTCCGGGTTCATTACGCTCGCAGCTACCTTGGCAGCCTTCCCCATCATCCCGGTCGAAGGCATTGCACTGCTCCTCGGTGTTGACCGTTTTATGTCTGAAGCGCGTGCCATTACGAATCTGATCGGAAATGGCGTAGCTGCTGTCGTCATCGCCAAGCATGAGAACGAGTTCCATCCGGGAGGCATTCAGCAGACGGATGAAACAGCCATCGAGCCGAATAATGATTCGGAAGCAAAGCCAATCACGGCCTAGTCCATTCACCATGTAAAGAAGAGGTTCTCTTTGTTGAGAGAGAACCTCTTTTTGCTTTAGTCATTGGGCCATGTCTTGCGAAGCTCCTGCTCAAATTGGCGCAGGTGATTAATTCGCTTCTGTGCTGCCTGATACTCCTCCTGCCAGCCCTCTTTCTCGCGCTCTCTGATCAGCTCCGCTTTTTTCTCCAGCTCCCTTACCTCATTTCGCAATGCGATCACGATATCCAATAGCTCATCCATATCCATGGAACGCATGTCTTGAATAAAGGCCCATTCTGCTTCCGTTAATCGATACTGTTTGTTCGCCACGTTTCATCATCCTTAAAATAACCTCTATCGAGACCAATTTCTAGAGGAGCGACCTCGTTTTAGAGGAAAGTTAATATTCCTATCCGCTTATAAGTGTGTCATTTTTAAATAAAATTGTTTCATTTTGAAGAAAAATGACGTCATTTCGTGTATAATAATTGATATAGGTATGTATGTCGACAATAATCCGCAGACAGGGGGCATCTTTACTAAAATATCATCGGAATGGATATAATTCCAAATAATTATTGACGACTTGTTGCTCATTTCTGGAAAAAAAGAGCAGCTATCTATGCAAATACAGTGTTTTGCGCGAAGGAGGATCTTACATGTTCTCTATCAGAGAATCCGATTTACCAGGAATCGGCAGGAAGTACCAGGTCGAAACCAGAAGTGGCGACAAGCTGGTTATCGTCATTCACGATGACGGCCGCCGGGAAATGTATCACTTTGACCGTGATGACATGGACGAAACCATCTCCATGGTTACACTTGACGATGATGAGGCAAGACAAATTGCTGCGATCGTAGGCGGCTTGACGTACAAACCATCTGCGCTGGAAACAGTCGAGGTTGCGTTAGACAAACTCATGATTGAGTGGTACAAGATTGAATCCAACGCTCCTGCCATCGGCAAGACGATTGGGGAACTCAACATTCGTCAAGAAACAGGCGCAACGATCATCGCTGTCATTGAGAAAGACCATAAACAAACGATTAATCCCGGCCCCGAGTATGTCCTTTGTACAGGATCTACGTTGGTCGTTGCAGGTGAACGGAAGCAGGTGAAGGCTCTCAAGACTATTCTCAGCAACGGAGGTGAGTGATATTGGAGCACGTTGTTTTTGAAGTCGGTCTTGCCCTCGCACTCATAGCACTTGCGGGGTTCCTCTCTATAAAGTTAAAATTCTCCATTGTACCCTTCTACATTCTGGTCGGGATGATCGTGGGTCCACACGCTCCCGACTTAGGACTGTTTGATCTTCGCTTTATTGAAAGCGCCCCGCTCATCGAATTCATGGGCCGAATTGGCGTACTCTTCCTGTTGTTTTACCTCGGACTGGAGTTTTCAGTTGGCCGCCTGATCAAAGCTGGTAAATCGATTGCCGTAGGCGGTACCATCTACATCGTCATTAACTTTACCCTCGGCCTTGTATTTGGTTGGGTCGCTGGCTTTCCACTCAAAGAAATTTTGATTATCGCCGGTATTACTACTATTTCCTCCAGCGCCATTGTGGCAAAAGTACTGGTGGATCTCAAACGTACAGCAAATCGCGAAACAGAGATGATCCTGGGGATCATCATGTTCGAAGACATATTCTTGGCCGTCTATATATCGATTGTGTCCGGCTTGGTGTTAAGCGGTGCAACCTCTCTTGCTGGCGTACTCTCCTCGGCACTAATCGCACTGGGCTACATGCTCCTGCTCATTATCGTAGGACGCAAGCTTGTACCTTTCCTGAATCGTGCATTGAACATCAAATCAAACGAAGTGTTTATGATTACGGTGTTTGCCGCTCTGTTTTTGATTGCGGGTTTTTCCGAAACGATCCATGTTGCCGAAGCCATCGGAGCATTGCTCGTAGGTCTCGTCTTGGCAGAAACACAACACATGAAGCGCATCGAGCACCTCATCCTGCCGTTTCGTGACTTCTTCGGAGCCATGTTCTTCTTCAGCTTCGGTTTGACCATTGATCCATTGGAGCTGGGTGGAGCCGTATGGTTGTCCATTGCTGCAGTTGCCATCACGCTTTTCGGTAACGTCGTCGCCGGACTTTTGGCTGGACGCAGTGCAGGACTGTCTCCTAAGGCTTCAACCAACATTGGACTGACCATCGTATCTCGCGGTGAGTTCTCCATCATCATGGCTAATCTCGGAAAAGCGGGCGCACTCATGGAAATTTTGCAACCATTTGCTGCACTTTATGTTCTGATCCTCGCCATTTTAGGTCCGTTGTTGACTAAGGAATCCAAGCATATTTACAAGCTGCTCAATGCGGTATTTCGTTTGGATCGAAAGACAGCAGTTACCGAGCCAGAAAACAAAACTGGCACCGGATAAGCCTGTAGCTATTGCGACCGACAGCATACTTTTCCTGCTGTCGGTTTTTTATTTTATCGCAGACAGCATGTTCTCCATCAGTTCCTCACTCATCGGACCGATGTATTTATTCTGGACGACACCGTTTGAATCAATGATATAGCTGGTCGGAATCGAAATGGCTTTGTACACATTCGCCACTTCTTTATCAGGATCGAGCAAGATCGGGAAGGTAATGCCGTACAACTTCACAAAAGCCTCCACGGCCTCCGGGCTCGTTTCCGTATCAGTCAAATTGACCCCGAGAATGACTACGCCACTCTCCTTGTTCTCCTCATAGTAGCGCTGCATGTCCGGCATTTCTGCGCGGCAAGGAGGACACCACGTCGCCCACAGGTTCAGAATGACTTTTTTCCCCCGCAAATCGGACAGCTTTACCGTACCGCCTCCTAGCTGTTGCAGCTCAAAATCCGGAGCGACATTTCCTTTCTCAATGCCGATCTGTCCGTTGCTCTGCTCGCCAGATGAGATTGGCTCCTGCGTGTTCAGGAATTGTGTTTCAAAAATGCCCCATCCCAACAGCCCTACGAGTACGACGATCGCCAACACATTATGATGCTTCATCTGTCGTACCTCCTATCGGATTCACTCGTCTGGACAAAAAGAGCAGCAAGAGAGCGAATGCATAGTAAATGAGCTGCTCTCCAGATAGTCCTGCGAACACGATCTCCCGCGTCGCAACAAAAAACTGTACATAAACCTGGCTGATGGCAAACCACATCACGAGCGGAAGCCATGCTGCCAGATGAACGAGTCGTTCCTTTGCACGGCCAAGCCACCAAAGAAATAAGACGCATATCACAACCTGCTGCACGTGATACCACATGCTGCTCTGTTCCAATACGACCGTAAGCAGATGATAAACCCCTGTCGCAGCGAGAAAGCCAGTAGCCATTGCCAAAGCGACGAAATGAACAGGAATCGCTTTTTGGCGTACCGTCTTGGTGAGGTACACGGCGACGGCCACTACTGCCAGCATCGCACCGTTTTCTCCCCCGGAAAAATACAGAATGGATGAGGGATTTTCCACCACTTTCGAAAAATGAAACAGAACGTAGCTGAACTTCCAAACAAGAAATCCCAGCACCAGTGCATTACTCAACAGCTCAATAATGGCTGATCTCGTTTCTCTGTTATGTTTAAGCTGAGCGGAAATAGCCACAAAGCCAAGCGATAGCGAAACAATGACCGCCAGCATGCTCATTTTCAATAGAAAGGGGCCGATTTGAAAAGCATCTGACATTTCCGTTTCCTCCTTTAGGAAAATGTCTTACTCTATAGGAAGACAAGTATCCATACCATCTATCAACATATCAGGAAATGGGGAATAAAGGAATGCTCACGAATATTTTAACTTTGCAGGAGCGCTATGCCCTGGCTTTTTCTACGCGAACGGAGCAGCCTAACGTGCACGTATACCGCGATGAATCGGTCCCGGACATGTATAGCCATAATTATACGGAAATTATGTCCGTTCCCAGTCAAGAATGGGTGCGAGCTTATATCGAACAAGAGCTTCGTCATGCCAAAGAGCAACAGCTTGGTCATTTGAAGCTGGAACTGCATCCGTCTCTTCCGTTTTCAGAAGAGCTGAAATCTTTTGCGACTCAACTCGGGTTTGAAGTGAACACGATGCTGTACATGCTTGCTCCTCTGGAGGTTGCCGATAAAATGGCGCAGAATCCAGTATGCTCCGTTTTAAGAGGGGATTCAACTGACGTCATGGAAGCAGGCATAAACTGCCTGATTGCCAGTGATTCCGTCATGATCAACCCTGATTTTGCCGTCCGTAAAGCAAACCGCAAAAGAGAGATTTATTCGACAGGTGAGATCATACCGTATGTGTGCTATGTCGATCAAGAGCCGGTCGGCGCATGTGAATGGCATCTTCACAAGGAGCTCGTTCGCATGGAGGAATTCTTCATTCTCGAAGCTTGGCAGCGGAAGGGATTGGGCACGGAACTGATTCGGGTCATGATGCAGGATGCGAAAAAACGAGGCGCTACCCATATGTATTTAACAACGTACGCAGATGATACGCCGCAGGAAATGTACCGCAAGCTCGGGTTTCAGGAAGTCGCGAGGCATTTGGAAATGACGTGGTTGAAGAAGAGCTAAAAAAAGCTCTCACCAAGTAGCTTAGTGAGAGCCTTCCTTCTTTTCGTATTGCTCGAATGTATTGGCCAGAAGCGCTTCTGCCTCCTGATCCCTTCGCTCGGCTTCGCCGCTTTTTGTCCAGTGCAAAAAGCGGTCATCCAAAAGCTCCGCCAAGATCAACCTTTTGTCCGATTCACTTACTTCTAGCGAAAGTACTCGTCTTCTCATTCTTCCGAGAAAAAGCGTGTAGTCCTCGTATTCCGGTCCCACCCATTCTTCGAGCTGGCGGCGCATTTTCTTCGCCAAACCCGGATTGTTTCCACCCGTTGATATGGCAATCTGCAAGTCTCCGCGCGAAACGACAGAGGGAACGGTAAAAGAACAGAGATCCGGGCGATCCACGATATTGATCCACTGATGCGGACTGCACGCTTCGTAAACGGCAAGATTGACAGCGGGATCACCCGTCGCGGCGATGATAAGATCAGCCTCTCTTACATCCTGTGGGGAAAAGGGGCGAAGTGCTACCATCAGCTTCTTAGCGTGCGCCCATTCAAGGATGATTGCCGTACAGGAGGGACTCACAACGGTGACATCTGCACCAGCGGCAAGCAGGCTGCCGATTTTGCGCTCGGCTACCTGCCCGCCACCAACCACCAGGCAACGCTTGTTTTGTAGATTAACCATCATGGGATAGTGCGTCACCAGTGTACCCTCCTCGGCTTTCTATCGTTACAATTGCTCCATCGCAAGCGTAGCTTCAAACCAGTTGATCTTCTCCCGCATCTTCACGACATCTCCAACCAGTATGATAGCTGGATTCGTGATGTGACTGTTCTCAGCCAAGCGGTCCTCGATATCAGCCAAAGTACCCGTTATGACGGCTTGCTGTGGAAGCGTCCCCCAAGAAATAACAGCCACTGGCGTATGCGGATCACGACCGTGCTTGATTAGTTGGGTGCGAATCAACGGCAGATTGGCTACTCCCATGTAAAAAGCTACCGTATCGATGCCATTCGCGAGAGCACGCCATTTTTCCACAGCCAGCTCCGGCTTGTCTTCGCGCAAATGTCCCGTCACTACTGCAAATGACGAGCCGTGATCGCGGTGTGTCACCGGAATACCTGCGTACGCCGAGGCTGCAATTCCTGCTGTTACTCCCGGCACGATTTCAAAGGCAATTCCCCGCTCAGCCAAATGCTGCGCTTCTTCTCCCGCACGCCCAAACACACAAGGATCGCCGCCTTTTAGTCGAACGACGACTTTTCCTTCCAACGCCTTTTCCGCCAACAGCTCGTTGATGGATTCCTGCCTCATCGTGTGATGATCCGGCAGCTTGCCGCAGTAGATACGCTCTGCTGTTTCAGGGGCGTATTCCAGCAGGGCAGGGTTTGCCAATCGGTCGTACACAACTACCTCTGCCTTTTGCAGGCACTCCATTCCTTTGACAGTAATGAGCTTCGGATCGCCAGGGCCAGCACCTACGAGATAGACTTTCCCCACGCCGCTCATCGATCACTTACTCCTGCGGATGCAAATGTCGCCATCTCACGAACCATCCGTGTCGCAGCCTCGACGATTGGAAACGCCAACGCCGCACCGCTGCCTTCACCAAGACGCAAATTCAGTTGGAGCAAAGGCTCCTTGCCAATCGCACGGAGGACAAAATCATGACCCGGCTCTTCAGAACGGTGACCCGCGATCAAATAATCAGCAACGTTTGCCTCAATCCGCACCGCAAGCAGAGCCGCCACCGTCGCGATAAAGCCGTCCAATAGCACAGGAACGCGGCGAGAGGCCGCTCCGAGAATCGCGCCAGCCATCGCGCCGATTTCCAGTCCTCCGACCTTTGCCAATACGTCCAGCGGATTGCTTGCATCCGGTTGATGCAGGGCAAGTACTTCACGAACAACCGCCTTTTTACGCTGCCAGCCTGCGTCGTCCAGACCTGTTCCTCGTCCGACGATTTGATCAGGGTCAGCTCCGGTCAAGGCTGACAGGATCGCACTGCTTGCGGTCGTGTTGCCAATACCTACTTCACCCACGATCAGTACTTTGGCGCCTTCCTCGATAATTGCTTCAGCCATTTCGATGCCTACTGCGAGAGTGCGCTGTGCTTCTTCCACCGACATCGCTGCTTCCTTCAGCATATTACCAGAGCCTGCTCTGATTCGTTTGTTGTAAACGCCCGGTGCATCTACTTCTTCCGCAACGCCGACATCGACGATTTTTTGAATGGCTCCGATTTGACGTGCAAACACATTAATTCCTGCACCGCCATGAACCATATTCAGCACCATTTGCGCTGTCACTTCCTGCGGATAGGCAGAGACACCTTCCCGTGCCACACCGTGATCGGCCGCAAAAACAAGCACGCCCGGCGGTGTCACAACAGGCATCGTCTCACCTGTCATCCCAGCAAGCTCAATAGCCAATTGTTCCAGGCGTCCAAGGCTGCCAAGCGGCTTGGTCAACTGATCCACATGCTGTCTCGTTTGCTCACTTGCTTCCTGATTTCGTGGCTCAATCGCCGGATAAATGACTGACATTACACTTGCACCTCTTTTTCTTGAAAAGCCTTCATGTACTCTTCGATCGTATCCAACTTCACGTGGCGACGAACGGTATCTGCCAACAGATCGTATCCTTGCTCACGAAGAGCGACGAAGGATGGGCGATCCATAATCGGTGGCAGACCTTTTTTCTCCCGGATGGTATTGAGCAACAATGTTCGGAAGTCGTCATTGTGGAACAGACCATGAAAATACGTCCCGATCAGTTGCTGCTCCTCCTGACAATAGCCTTCTGTACGCTCCTCCATCTGGATAAACGGAAATGCATGATTCTTATAGACGGATTGCCCCATGTGAATCTCGTAGCCTTCCACTGTAAGCTTTTCGTTCGCAAAAACAGCTTCGCCCCGGGACAATACGGTCGTCTTCTTTTTCTCCATCGTCGTTATCATCGGGATGAGTCCCAGCCCATCCAGCTGCTGCAATGGTGACTCGACCCCAGCCGGATCGTGAATGGACTCGCCCAGCATCTGATAACCCCCGCATAAGCCGACGATGTATGTCTTGCCTTTATGATGCAGGTCTTTCACGGCATCAGCAAGACCAGTATCTCGTAAGAACTGCAAATCTTCCAGTGTATTCTTGCTGCCAGGCAATACGATCAGTTCGGGTTCACCCAGCTCTTCCACTCTTGTCACAAAGCGCATGCGGCAATCTGGCTCTACAAAGAACGGGTCCACATCCGTGAAATTGGAAATTCGCGGATAGCGCAAAACAGCGATATCAATCTCTCGCGGCGTATCTCGCTGACCCTGATAACGGTGCAAAATCAGCGAATCCTCTGCATCGATCCACAAGTCTGGAATAAATGGCACAACGCCAAGAACCGGCTTGCCCGTATATTCCTCGAACCAGTCCAGCCCCGGCTGCAAAAGGGACAGGTCTCCGCGAAAACGATTGATGATAACGCCGATCACGCGGTCCCGATCTTCTGGCTCGAGCAGCTGGAGGGTACCGACCAAGCTGGCAAACACACCCCCGCGCTCGATGTCTGCCACCAAAATAACGGGCGCATTCGTGAGACGGGCGACCCTCATATTAACGAGCTCGCGGTCATTCAGATTGACCTCTGCCGGACTGCCAGCTCCTTCGATGACGACCCGCTCATAGGTGCTGGCGAGTCGTTGATACGCTTCCTCAATGACCCGCAAGCCCTCATAATAAAATTCCGTACGATAGGCCATGGCTTTCATGTTGCCATATGGCTCGCCGTTGACAACAATTTGCGATTCGGAATCTCGCGTTGGTTTGATCAAAATGGGGTTCATGTCTGTCGTCGCCAAAATTCCCGCTGCTTCCGCCTGAACGCCCTGTGCCCGGCCAATTTCTTTTCCATCCAGCGTCACGTAAGAGTTCAACGCCATATTTTGCGATTTGAACGGAGCTGTCTTGTAGCCATCCTGGGCAAAAATCCGGCACAGCGCTGTTGCAATCGCACTTTTTCCTGCATCCGAGCTGGTACCTTGCACCATCAATGGAAGGGTCTTAGGCACGCTCGGCCACCTCCGCGCATAGGTTCAGCCAACGTTCGACCAGGTCAGGATTGGAGCCGAAATGCAAGTGAGTATAGCCTGCGACCAGATTATCGTGGGCATAGCCCTCCGGCTTCGTACCGCGTAATCCTTTTGTTTCGTAGGCTGCTGGCAATTCTTGATCTGAAGCATATGTAGAGTAATGGAATTCGTGGCCTTTAGCCTGCTCATCTGCGCCAATCAAGAAATTGCCTTCCTTGCCACGCACTTCCCGATAGCCTAAGGCCGCCAGCTTTTTCTGCATTGTCACCTTGCCCGGGATGAGTCCCACCATCGGATAGCTGTCGCCATCAGTCGTCACGATTGCCTCCGTCAAAAACATGTAGCCGCCGCACTCAGCCAAGGTAGGCAAGCCTTTTGTAATTGCAGATCGAATCGATTGCTTCACCGCTTCATTTTGCGATAGCTCTGCGGCAAATTCCTCTGGGAAGCCTCCCCCGATGTACAGACCGTCTGCATCCTCAGGTACTTTCTCCCCTGACAGCGGTGAAAAGAACGCCAGCTTCGCGCCATATGCTTGAAGCAGCTCCAAATTTTCCGGATAGTAAAAATGAAATGCCGGGTCCTTCGCTACAGCAATCGTGACATTGGCAGATGCTTTTCGCGGCGCAAACAGCTTGGGTTCTGCTTGCAGCGGCTCTGCCTTTGCCAGTTCCCAGATTTGTTCCAAATCCACGGTCTCCGCAATCAGATCAGCCAGCTTATCAAACAAAGGTGTCAGTTCTCCACGCTCCACAGATGGCACCAATCCGAGATGACGCTCTGGTATTTCCAGCTCGTTCTCCCGTTTTAAGTAGCCCACAACCGGAATCCCGCACTCCTGCTCGATCGCTGCCTTCACGATTTTGTGATGGCCTTCACTGCCGACCTTGTTCGCGATCACACCGACGATTCTCGCCTGTGGATTGAGCAGTTGAAAGCCTTTGACAATCGCAGCCGCACTGCGCGCCATGCTCTGGCAATTGACCACCAGCAGAACCGGAGAGCCAGTCAGAATGCTGATTTCGGCCGTGCTGCCTTTATCGCTAGTCGCTTCCTTGCCATCGTACATGCCCATGACGCCCTCGATAATCGAGATGTCTGCACCCTCGCTGCCGCGGACAAAAATCTCCTTCACGATCTCGTGCTCCAGCATAAAGCTGTCCAGATTACGCGAAGCTCTGCCCGTCACAGCTGTATGATACGTCGGATCGATATAGTCAGGTCCGCACTTGAAGCCCTGTACGGTATGCCCTTTTCGTTTCAGAGCAGCCATCAGTCCGATGGTAACGGTTGTCTTACCCGCTCCGCTGCCAGTTCCTGCAATCACAATACGGCGGCTGTCCGTCATGCGCGCTCCTCCTCGTGATAGGGCATCAATCCGACCGAAATGGTGGCATTGCCCGACTTCTTCTTGGTCAAAACGAGTTCGCCCACGCCAGCGTACAGCTTCGCAGCAGGCTCGCTTACTCCGTAAGCTCCGGTGAATTTGAAGACGGTATCGGACGGATCGCTGATTTCGACCTTGTTTAACTCTTCAGGCGAATACCAGACGAATGGCCAACCGTATTTTTCGCAAACGGCGATTAGACCCGCTTCATCTTTTTTCAGCTCGATGGTCGCCAGTGCTTTTACACTCTTGATCGAGAATTGCAGTTCATCCAGCGTTTCCTTGATGACTGCCTCGATCTCCTCTGCGGAGGTTCCCCGGTTGCAGCCCATCCCCAATACGATGACCTTCGGACGATAAAGGACGCCATTGTCCAAAATCGGTTGTTCCTCCGGTGTAAGCAAGCGATGCGATACGACGAGGGCGGCTTGTGGCTTGGCAGCTTGCGCCTCTGCGATTGTCGCGTATTCCTGAATAGACGGCGGCATCGGTGTGTCATGCATCCACCAGTCGCGTTCCCCGGATTCATTGATGACCGCTACGCGTTCCTCATTTACGACAGAAGCACTGACAGGCGTCAGCTTATCAGCACAATCCCACTCCCAGCCAAACCGTCTGCCGAACAGATCGACGGGAATCGTCTTTTGTACGTCAGACGCTGTCGTGATGATCGGTCGAGCACCCATGACTGCCGCGACCTCGCGCGCCAGCTCATTGGCACCGCCCAAATGACCGGACAACACACTGATGACATTCTCCCCACGGTCATCAACGACGACGACACCCGGGTCTTTCTTTTTATCTTCGAGCAGCGGTGCGATCATCCGAATAACCGCACCCAGTGAAATAATGATGATCAAGCCTTTGTAAGCAGGCCAGAGAGCGGGAAACAGCATCCGTACGCTGTTTGAAAACAGCTGGATGCCGCGTGCTTCCTCATCTCCACGCTCGAACTTGCTCATGTAGTACAGGTCTGTCCCAGGGAATTTCTGCGCCAAATCACGCGCCATTTCTACGCCGTGCTTTGTGATGGCAACAATGGCATAGTCTCCGCGCTGCTCGATAGGAGGGATTTCTCCTTCAATCAGTTCGATGATCTTCATTATTCCTTCACACCTTTTCTGAAACCGTGCGTAAAGGTTTTATCGTAAAGCTTGGAACGGTATTGCTCGCTCTTGTCGTGGATGTTCGGGTCCAATGCCCAGCCAGCCAAAATCATTGCGTGTTTGCGGATGCCGTTTTTACCCATGTCTTCGTCCAAATTTTTCAGCGTGGTACGAACGATCAACTGATCCGGCCAGCTTGCGCGTTGAACGACTGCCACTGGCGTATCCTCGCTCCAGCCAGCTTCGATCAGCTCACGAACTACTTTTTTCGTCAAAGTCGCACTCAGGTACAGGGCCAATGTGCAATGATGCTCAGCGAGTGCACGCAGCTTTTCTCTTTCTGGTACGGGTGTGCGACCTTCCGCGCGAGTGAGGATAATCGTCTGTGTCAGATCTGGAATCGTCAGCTCGGCACCTACTGCCGCCGCCGCCGCAAATACGGAGCTCACACCTGGAACGATCTCTACCTCGATGCCTTTTTCTTTTAACAGTGCAATCTGCTCCATGATCGCGCCATAAATGGAAGGATCACCTGTATGCAGGCGTACCACTGTTTTTCCGCTGCTAATCCGGTCTACCAGCTGCTCTACCATTTCTTCCAATGCCATCCCTGAGCTTTGCAGCACTTCCGCATTCGGATTGCCGAGCGCAACCAAGTCCTCGTTTACTAGAGAATCGGTATACATAATGACATCTGCCTTTTGCAGCAGCTTCAAGCCTTTTACCGTAATCAAATCAGGGTCGCCGGGACCCGCTCCCACTATGTACAGTTTCATTACTTTTTCACCACCATCAGTGTAAGATAGCTAAGCTCTGCCCGCTCCAATTCACGCATATCGGTCCAAACCATTTCCTCGGAGGAAGTAACCTTGGTCGCTACCGCTGCCTTTTCGGCAAGACCCATTTCTTTCAGCAATCCAATAATCATTGGCAGTACTTTCGCTACCTTCAGGAACACGACGGTATCGTGGTTCTCAAGTGCTTTGCGCATGGCTTCCTTGTCTTCCGTTGCCGGGATGATTCCGATCTGCTCGTCGCCATCCGCCAGTGGCAGATTGAACCTTGAAGCTGCTCCCAAAAACGATGAGACGCCTGGCACCGACACGATTGGCACTTCCGGGTGCTCCTCCTGCATGACTCGCATCATGTGGATAAACGTGCTGTAAAACATCGGGTCGCCTTCCGTTACAAAAGCGACGTCCTTGCCTTCAGACAGACGCTCCCAAACGATCTCCACCGTGTTGTTCCACTCGCGCTCCAAAATTTCTTTGTCCCGTGTCATCGGGAATACGAGTCCGAGCATTTCTTTATCAGGTGATTGCACATACAGCTCCGCGATTTGATGCGCGTAGCTTTTGCTGCCCATCCGTTTTTTCGGGTAAGCAATCACTGGCGATTGCTGCAACAGGCGAAATGCCTTTACCGTAATCAATTCAGGGTCGCCGGGACCTACTCCCAATCCGTATAATGTTCCGATCTTGCTCACTTGCTGTCTCCTCCTTGTGCTGCCTGTTTGGCCCAGGCTGTAATGATGTAGATCGGATTCAATGCTTCAAAGCGCGTCAGGGACAAAATCGGCTTGCTGCGCGATAGCTGTGCTAATGTCACCGATGTCTCGAATCCTTCCTGCGCGAATGCTTGTGTCGCCTCGTATAATGTCTCAATGGTCGCTGCATTTACCACAATCCGGCCATTCGGGCGCAGTCGAGTGCAGCAGATGTTCAACAGCTCGCGCAATTCTCCGCCACTGCCTCCGATAAATACGGCATCCGGGTCCGGGAACTGATCGAGGCCATGTGGTGCGCGCGCATTGATCACAGTCAAATCCGTGCGAAACTTCGCCATGTTCTGGCGGCAGTTTTCCAGATCGTCCGCGTTCTTTTCTACCCCGTACACTTCACCTTCACGCGCGATTCGTGCCGCTTCGATGGCGACAGAGCCTGTGCAGGTGCCGATGTCCCAGACGGTGCTTTTGGCGTGCAATTGCAGCTGTGCGATGCTTAAAATGCGCACTTCTTTTTTCGTAATGAGTCCCTTGTCCGGCTTGCGCTGGGAAAACTCTTCATCTGCGATTCCAAACGGCCATACCGGGCTAGGACGGCGTTTTTTCAATATCACGACATTCAGATCAGAGAAGATACCATCAGCCATTTCCTCAAGGGAATACCAGCCAGTTCGTTCCTCGTCACTGCCGAGATTTTCCGCTACGAACGCATCGTACTCGTTCATTTGAAATGAAAGGAGGTACTTCGCAATCGCTGCCGGATTGTTTTCCCGATCTGTCAGGAGCGCAACCTTTTCCTTGCCGTCAATCCGCTGTGCCAGACCTTTGATACTGCGTCCGTGTACGCTGGCAAGCGTCGCATCCTGCCATGCTTCACCCATTTTGGCAAAAGCGAGCTGAATGGAGCTTAGGTGCGGATAAATCTCTACGTTCAGCTTTTTGGCAAGCAAGCTGCCGATTCCGTAAAAGAGCGGGTCGCCTGACGCCAGAATGACTGTCTTGCGCGTCTCTGTTCGCAGCTCCTCCACCATCGCGGTCAGTCCGCCTTTTAGTACCCGCTTCTCCCCTGTGTACTCCGGGAAAAAGCTGAGGTGCCGTTCTCCACCGACCAGCAGTTCACTTTCTTCTATCCAACTCCGGTACAACGGCAGCAGGCTCTGCTGTCCGTCATCTCCGATTCCAATTACTTTCATCGCCTGTGTCATTGATCGTCACCCTTCCCAACAGGGACCCTTTCATTGTGATGATGATGGTTTCGACCTCGATGCCGCCGCCCACTTCCTTTAAGGCAGCGCGACAGCAGTTCTCGCACATAATCTCGAAAAAGGCGGGCGTATCCACCATCATATCGCCTACCTGCGAAGCGGTATTGGCTCCCAGTATTTCATCAATTCGCTCTTGGCTGGCCCCCGCGTCTGCTGCCATTTGAGCAAGGAAACCGAAGTCAACCGGGGCACTTTTGGAATGAACCATCATGACGCCCTGTGCTACCTTGGAAAACTTGCCCATCATCCCAACCAAGGTCACCTTGCGCATGCCCTTGTTCTTGCACTGCTTGAGGGAAAAGCCGACGAAATCGCCCATCTCGACGAATGCTTCTTCTGACAGCTCCGGGTAAGTAGCGATCCCGTAAGACTCGCTCTTGCCCCCTGTCGACAGCACAATATGGTCGCAGGCGGCTTCCTTGGCGACATTGACCGCTTGGGCCACGCTCGCCTTGTAGGCAGAAGTGGAAAACGGCACCACGATTCCGCGCGTCCCCAAAATGGAGATGCCACCGAGTATGCCGAGTCGTCCATTCAATGTTTTTTTGGCGATTTCCTCGCCCGCAGGCACGGAGATGACGATTTTGATCCCGCGCTGGGTTCCGTACTCATCCAGAACCGCCTGTGCGGTTTCCCTGATCATTTTGCGCGGGACTGGATTGATTGCTGCCTCCCCAATCGGAACGGGCAACCCTGGCTTGGTCACCCGTCCCACACCGAGTCCGCCATCTAAAATGATGCCCGGCTCATCCGACCATTCCACGGTGGAGAGGATGAGTGCACCATGTGTCGCGTCCGGGTCGTCGCCCCCATCCTTGATCGTGCTTGCTGTCGCCCTCTCCAATGAAAATTCGCAGCTCTCCATCTGAAAGGTTACGTCCTCGCCGATCGGCAGGCGAATCGTCGCTTCGCTTTGCTTCTCCTGAGTTATCAGCGCGATCAAAGCAGCCTTGGTCGTCGCCGTTGCGCATGATCCCGTCGTATATCCGTGGCGGAGGGGTTTTACCTCTTTTTCGTCCGTTGCTGCATTGGCCGCCATCTGCTTAGCCCAACCGTTCCGCCATGATCGAAATGGCATTCAATGCTGCAACTGTTACCGGGCTTCCGCCTTTACGTCCCATATTCGTGATGAATGGGATATCGAGCTTCGCCAGCTCTTCCTTGGATTCTGCCGCAGATACGAAGCCCACTGGCATCCCGATCACGAGACCTGGCTTCGCTTCGCCTTCCTTCACCATACGGATCAGCTCCAGGAGTGCTGTCGGTGCGTTTCCGATACAAAAGATTCCACCATCTGCTTCCTTGATCGCTTTGCGCATGGAAATGATCGCGCGGGTCGTGTTCAGGCGCTTCGCCTCTTCCATGACATCGCGGTCAGAGATGTACACCTTCACTTGTCCGCCGAATTTTTCAATGCGGTTTTTGCTGATGCCGACTTGCACCATTTGTACGTCTGCTACGACGATTTTGCCGCTACGAATTGCCTCGATGCCCGATTTTACTGCGTCCGGGTGGAAAACAAGGCTGCGTCCGAGATCAAAGTCTGCGGATGCGTGGATGACGCGTTGCACAACAGGGTACTGTTCTTCTGTAAAAGGATGCTCTCCCAGCTCATCGGTAATGATTTGGAAGCTCAAGTCCTCGATCTCCTGCGGTTGTACGGTCATTGGTTTAAATTCCGTTTTAAAATCCATGGTTAGTTTCCTCCAGTCACTTGTTTGAGTTCATTTAGAACGCTGTTGTAATCGGAAAACTTCGTTCCGTAATCGATCTTCGGACGACCGATGACGATTGTTTCGATGCCCATTTCCAGAGCTGCTTCGACCTTTTCGTCAAAAGCGCCTACCTTGCCGCTTTCCTTCGTAATCATCAGCGTGACACCATAATGATCGTAGAGCGCTTTGTTCAGCTCCTTGGAAAAAGGACCTTGCATCGCGACGATGTTTTTTTGCTCGACACCGAGCTCTTCGCATTTTTGCATATTGTCAAGGCGTGGTAGCATGCGTGCGACCAGCGTCGTATCCGGTAGGCCCAACAGTCGATCCGTGAACGTTTTCAACGTCTTGCTGCCTGTCGTCAGCATGATCACGCCGCGCTTGTCTGCCGCCAGCTCAGCCGCTTGTACGTAATCCTCCACTACAATCAGCTTCTCACTGCCAGGTGAGGAGAGGCTTTCGCGCTCGTAGCGAATGTAGGGGACTCCCGCGCCCTGTGCGCCTGCCATGGCGTTTTTGGAGGCTTCCTCTGCGAAGGGATGACTCGCGTCGACCACGCATTGCACGGATCTCTCTTGGATCAGCTGCTGAATATCTTCGGCGGTCAGGCGTCCGACCTGGACAGGCACACCCGCCTCCTCCATGCTTTTCGCAGCATTGTCAGTGACAACCGTCGTCAACAGCTCGTAGCCCTTGTCCTTGATATGCAAAGCCAACTCGCGCGCGTCGCTCGTTCCAGCCAGTACCAGAATCATGCTGTGTCCCTCCTACTTGGTAACGTGGTCGTGCTTGTGATCATGCTTGTGGTCATGGTCGTGATCATGCTCATGATTGTGGTCGTGGTCGTGATCGTGTTCGTGATGATGATGATGGTGATGTCCATGGTGGTGATGGTGATGATCGATGTGCTCCATCGCTGCCAGCCTGTACTGACAGGTATCACAGTTCAGCTTCACTTCACCCTCCAACGCTTCCACGACACGATCCTTTAACACTTCTTTCAACAACGGATGAAAGCCAAAGTACTCGGCCATTTCGAACTGGGCTTCTGGATATTGCTCGCGGAACTTCTCCAGCTGGTCGCTCATCCGTTTGATCAACACACCCGTGAACAGGAAGTACGGCAAGAGAACGATGCGCTTCGCCCCCAGCTTCAGACAACGTTCAACGCCCTCGTCGTACAATGGATACGTCACGCCCATGAAGGCAGTCTCTACCCACTTGGCTTTGTAACGCTCCCAGAACAGTCGGGACATTTTGTAAATATCGCTGTTCGCATCTGCATCGCTGCTGCCGCGTCCGATTACGAGTACAGCCAAATCATCATGGTCTTCCCCGGAGGCAAAGCCTGCCTCTTCCATGCGAGCGCTCAAAATATTGATAACTTCGTCGTGAATGCCGATCGGGCGGCCGTAGATGAACTGAACGTGTGGGTGCAGCTCCTTCGCCTCGTCGATTGCGGCTGGAATATGGATTTTCGCGTGTCCAGCAGAGAACAGGATGATTGGAATCACCGCTACACGGGTCGCTCCCCTAGCCACGCATGTATTCAAGCCTTGCAGCATGTCAGGTCGGGCAAACTCCAGAAAGCATGTCTCGATGATCGGTACATCCAAGTCCGGTGTAAGCGTCGCTACAAACTGGCGAATCTCTTCATTGCCTTCCGGGTCCTTGCTTCCATGACCTACAAATAATACTGCGTCCATTTTATGTCCCCCTCGTTTTTATTCGGTGTTCTTGTATCAATCTCCGCATGCAGCGTTCTCGATTTCAGCTTTTGCTGGCTCGTACCATGCGTAGCCTTCCAGCTCGCCTACACGCTGGAAAAACTTATGAAAACGCTCATTCGGAAATGCTTCTTTTTTGAATCGGTTCACGATTCGCTCCACGAGTGGAACAATCTCTTCTTTTTCGATGCCTTCTGCTACCGGAATACCGGAGTGTGCATTGCGACCCACTGTCTTCGCTCCCAGGAACAGATCGAACTTCCCTTTGCGGAACACGATCCCGATATCCTCTTGAACCGCCCCGTAGCACGCCATCCCGCAGCCGTTGAAGCCGATCTTCAGTTCTTTGGGCATTTCTTTTCCGCCCAGCTTTTGGTGCAGCTCGTCGGCATAAGGGATACTGTCTTTTTTCTCGCCGTCGCAGAAATCGCACGCTTTTACCTGCAAAACGTCTCCAATCGGGCTGAGAATCAATCCAAGCTCACGCAAGCGGCTTGTGATGCTGTCAGGGTTGGAAGTTGGCACGCGCAAAATCATTTGGTGGTGTGGGGTGTACTCGATCTCGCCTTTTTCGCCAGCCACTTCGGCAATCGCCATCATTTGCTGCGGCGTGATTTTTTTATTGGCGACACCCGGGCTTACTGCGCATTCAAAAATCATCTCTGGCGTAAATGTCGAAACCGGACGTTGTACTTGACCAGTAGCTGGCTTGGTCTCAATGCCTTTTGCTGTATTGATCGCAGTCAGCGCTTCCATCGCCCATGCGAATGGAGCTTTTGGCGCCTCTGTCTCTGCTTCATTAACAGGCGGCGCTTCCAGTACAGCCGTACCAGTCGCAGCACGATTTACTGGTTCAGTAGCACTCAATCTGTCCTCGGTTACTGCAATGGGGCTTTCTGTTTTAGGAGCAGCTGGTGCTGCCGGAGTGGATGCCAGGCTCTCTCCTGATGCTTCCAGTGACCAAGGCTCGTTTTCCACACGCAGACGCTGATGCGGCTTCAGTGGCTGCTCATCTGCAGACAGCGTGTATTTGCGCTGGTAGCCGCGCGGCGTAATCATTTTGCCATCGTAAACAAACGTCGAAGTATTACCGACAATAACAGTAGTCAACATGCCGATGTCATGCTCCAGCATTTGCGCCAAGGTCGTCACCACAACCGTTTCGCGCTCACGATAAGCACTTTTCACAATACCGACTGGCGTATCTGGTGAGCGGTACTGCAAAAGAATGCGTTGCGCTTCGACAATCTGGCGGGTACGTCGTCCGCTGCGCGGGTTGTACAACGCGATAACAAAGTCAGCCATCCCTGCTGCATCAATCCGTTTGGCAATCAGCTCCCACGGCGTCAAGTGATCACTCAGGCTGATCGTGCATGCGTCGTGCATGATAGGCGCACCGAGGATGGCCCCACAGGAATTGATCGCCGAGATGCCCGGAACGATTTCGATTGGGACGCCGGTTGCTTCTGTCCAGCCTTTTTCCACCAACACCTCGTATACGAGACCTGCCATCCCGTAAACACCTGAGTCTCCACTGGAAATGACCGCTACCTTTTTGCCTTCCTCTTCCGCCTGGCGCACAGCTTCCCGTGCACGCGTCACTTCTTCCGTCATCCCTGTGCTGACGATTTCCTGATTCGTCAAAAGTCCGCGGATCAAATCTACGTAGGTGGAATAGCCGATAATCACATCGGACTCCTGCAGCGCTTCCCGCGCCCGCTTGGTGATATGTTCAAAACTTCCTGGACCAAACCCGATCACAAACAACTTGCCGCTCATAAGGCCCCTCCCCTTTTCGGTTTCATTTTTTATAGGAAAATCGCAATCATCACGCTAACGAGCAGACATAGGAGCGAGACGAGATACATCAAACGAATCGTCGCGACAATATCACTTGCCTGCAATGGTCGCTTCGCATCTCCCATTTTTGCCCGATTCGACGCAACCCCTTGGTAATAATTCAGTCCTCCGAGCTGCACGCCCAATGCACCAGCGACTCCCGCTTCCGGCAAACCGCTGTTTGGACTCGGATGCAGGTGCGCATCTCTTCTGATCATCGCCCAGCACTGCTTCCAGTCCAATCTCTGCAGCCAGCTTGCAGCAACGAGCAGCAGGGCAGTCAAACGGGCGGGTATGTAATTCAGTACATCGTCAAAGCGGGCAGATGCCCAACCGAGATTGTTGTACTTCTTGTTTTTATAGCCAACCATGGAGTCGAGTGTATTCGCGGCACGATACGCCATTGCCAGTGGTGCTCCCCCGATCGCTGCATAAATCAATGGTGAGACGATCGCATCGACGATGTTTTCTGCCACGGTTTCCACTGCTCCCCGACATACTTCCGATTCATCCAGTCGCTCTGTATCGCGTCCGACTACCATGGACAAGGAGCGTCTCGCCGCTTCCATATCACCAGCCACAAGATGACGGGCAATCTCCATCCCGGCATCAGCCAAGCCTTTTGTCGCTATGGTCGTAGAAATCAACCAGGCACCCAAGACCCACGAGATTGCCGGATGGATAAAAGAGACTCCCCATAGCAGCAGCCAAACGACAGCGTAACTGCCGCAAACGATCACGAGCGGGAACAAGACTCCTACCAGCTTCAACTGCGACTCCTCTTTGACAACGGAACGAATTACCCGCTCCAATCGAGTAATCCACCAGCCCATGATGACCACCGGATGCGGCAAACTGCGAGGGTCTCCCACCACTCGATCAATCAAGTAGGCTGCACATAATATCCATACTTCTGTCATGTTGTCCCTCTCTTACTCGTCAGGGGCTGTCGTATCCATTTCTCCCCCAACCACTGTGCAACCAGCGCTTCCCCATGCTTTACGCCATCGACCTGCCAATATTGTTCAGGGGCGTTTTGCAAGTAGGCCGCCTGGAACCAGCGGATCACCCCTCCATGTGCGATGAGTACGACTGTATCGGATGCCCTCTTTGTACGCCATTCTTCCAAATGTGAACGGAGCCAGCCATCCACACGCTTCCCCAGCTCTTCGAGACTCTCTCCTTGTGGAGGTCGATTTTGGAAGGGATCGTCATACCATCTCGTGGCTCGCACCGGGTCCGCCTGCATGAGCTCGTCGTAGGTCATCAGCTCCCACACGCCAAAAGACAGCTCTCGCAATGCAGGAACCTGAATGATCGGCAGCTTCCATGCAGCAGCAAGTGGTTCGGCAGTCTGGATGCATCTAAGCAGGTCGCTGGCGTAGATCGCAACCGGTCGCCCGATGAGCGTCGATAATTCCGTCGCCAAATCCCCCGCCTGCAGATGCCCACGTTCATTCAAAGGAACGTCGCTATGCCCCAAATATCGGTGCTCACGATTGCAGTCCGTCTCCCCGTGGCGTATCCATACCAGCCTCATAGCCACCAGCTCCCGACTAGCACAAGCAGGAAGACGGCTTCACTGCTTTCGATAACAGCGCCGTAGCAGTCTCCATTTAATCCGCCCAGTTTTTTTGCAACCGAGCGTGAAAACAACATGGCGAACAAAAATGACAGCAAGATGGCTGTGATGACCTGCAAGCCCCCGAGAAACCAGCCTGCCCCAAACAAGACCGTATAGCTTGCGATGATAGAGGAAACAGAAAGTCCTGCACTGATGCCTTTTCCTATCCCTTTATCTTCCGAAAGATATGGCCAGAGCTTGATTGACAAAAGCACATGTGTCCGCGCTGCTACAGGTGCCACAATCAAAAAGCTTCCCCAGCCCGGATGCGCCAGCTCTGCTACTGCTCCTGCCTTGATCAACAAAAGCATGATCGCGGCCAGAACACCCATCGCTCCTACGCGGCTATCCTTCATGATCTCGATTACCCGCTCTCTTGGTCTGGCGCTGCCAAGACCATCCGCCAGGTCCATCCACCCATCCAAATGAAGACCACCTGTCACGTAGACCCATGCGACCAGCGTCAAAACAGCGGCGAGCCAAGGGCTAAACAGCCACAATCCTGCCTGATGCACACCCCATAGCAATAAACCAATGACTAAGCCGACTGCGGGATACCAGTTGACACTTTTTCTCCACGCCTCATCGGAAGGACGAAGCCACGGGACCGGGATACGGGTGAAAAACGAGATCGCGTGTAAAAATGCATTCATCCTTTGATCCTCCATGGTATCCCCGACAAAACTGTATAGACGGTGTCCGCTTGTCGCGCACTCTTCTGATTGACATCCCCCAGCACATCCGCGAACCATCTGCCCAAGCGACTCAAGGCTACACCGCCCAATCCGACTTCGCTTGTAACCGCAATTACTTTTTGTGGAGAATTATGCACGAGGGACAGCCATGCCTCTGCTTCCTGCAGCAATGCTTGCGTGTGTGAATCACTTCTCCATTCCGACCCCTCCACACTCATCAAGCGATTACTCACCCAAGTAGAAAGGCAATCGATCAATACCACATCATACTGTTCACTGAATGCGTGATAATCGGTCAATCGCTCTTTGACCTCTACACAGCCCCATTCCAGTGGACGACGCACCTGATGCTGCTCGATTCTATGCCTCATTTCATCATCCCATGCCTGACCTGTCGCCACGTACAGAACGCGATTGCTCAGCGAATTCGCAAGCTCTTCCGCGAATCGGCTCTTTCCTGAACGGACACCGCCAGTTACCAGCACCAAACTCATCGCTGTTCACTTCCTTCCGCATGGACCTCGCTAAGAGCTGCTAGCAGTCGCTCATTTTCTGCCCGACCACGTACTGCGATTCTCACATCATGAGCTGTCAAACCAGGATACATAGCGCAGTTGCGGATCAGAACGCCTTTTTTTCCAAGCCGTGCCTGTAATTGTTCCGCTGGCAATGATTCAGGCGAGCGAAGCAGCAAAAAGTTTGCCTCTCCTGGCCATACCCTCCAGCCCAGTTCACTGCGGATGAAATTGATTAGATACGTACGTTCTTCTTTTATGAGGCTGCGGGTCTGTTCCTCATAAGCTTGCTCTTGCAGGCACAGCTCTCCAGCCAGCAGGGCCAATGTATTCACGCTCCAGCTCACTTGCTTCTCGCGCATTTTCGCAATGACTTGCGGGTGCGCAATCGCATAGCCCAGACGCAATCCCGGAATCGCGTACATTTTCGTCATCGAACGCATCAAAATCACGCGGGGAAAGCGAGCAAGCTGCGTCGCCAATGTATACTGCCGCTCTTCCTCCACAAAATCGAGGAAAGCCTCATCCACGATGAGCCACGTATTGGTCTCTTTCGTCCATTCCGCCATTTGGAGCAGCTCATCCGGCTGGTACAGGATTCCCGTTGGATTGTTCGGTGACCCGACAAATACGAGGTCAGCCTGTGCAAAAAGAGCATGTAGCTCTACAGGATCAGGCTTGTAGCCTTGCTCTTCCTTCCCGAAGCAGCCAATGACACGGGCACCAAACTGCTCGGAAAGTTGCGCGTATTCCGAAAAGCAAGGATAGACTACGCCAACTGTTTGTGGCTGAAGCCCGAGAATCGCTAATGCCATCGCCTCAGCTGCTCCATTGGCAGGCAACAACCATTCTTCCGACATCTGCAGCCGATTCGCCAATGCACGGCGAAACACACGATGTCCAGGGTCTGGGTAATGCGCTACAGCAGCCAGCGAAGCCAGCAGCATCTCACGGACGCTTGCTGGCATCCCCAGCGGGTTAATATTGGCACTGTAATCCAGAAACTGACCGGGATCTACACCAAAGCGCTGCGCTGCTGTCAGCACATCTCCACCATGACCATACGTTTCAATTACCCCTGTGCTTTTCAAAACTCTACCCCCAGCACAGCCGGAATCCCTTCATCGTAGTAATGCTTGATCGGCTTCATTTCTGTTACCAGATCGGCTATATCCAAGATCTCCTGCTTCGCTGCCCTTCCCGTAATCACGAGATGGATATGGCTTGGCCTGTTTTGAATCGCTTCCAAAACATCGGTCAATGGCAGCACATCATCAATCGGAAAACGGTCAATGGCCAATGCGTTATTCAGCTCATCGAGAATGACGACATCGTACTCGCCGGAAGAGAGCCTTTCGCTCGCAAAAGCCCACGCTTCCTTCAGTGCCTGACGATGCTCCTCCGGTGTCTTCGTCCACGTGAAGCCGACGCCTTTTTGCACAATTTCGATCCCCAATTTATCAAAAACAATCTTTTCTCCGTATGTACGATCTGGCGACTTGATGAACTGAACCATCAGCACCTTTTTCCCACGGCCGGTCGCCCGTACAGCCAAACCGACTGCAGCTGTCGTTTTCCCTTTGCCGTCTCCCGTGTATACGAGAGTTAAGCCTCGTTTTTTATCGTTTTTATCCATCTTGACCACCTCAAAAAGTGACGTATTTTACTCCGATGTTTCCTCCAAATACTTTCCGAAGCCAACAAAAAAAGCGCCCTGTTTCCCCCAGTACATAAGGAAAAACAAAGCGCGGATAGCTGAAAAGCAACAATCCTCACCTCTTCCTTTGACCCGAAGGAAATCAGTGTAAACATAAAAACAGGCAGGTCTCCTGGCTTGAGGATCATCACTCTTCTTCTCCTTCCCGCTCCCGGATGGGCAGTGGATGGCATGATGCCTTGAAGAACAGCTACTCTCTTACAGTGGCGGGACCGCGTTGGCTTTTCACCAATCTTCCCTTTTAACCTTGCTCCTGCGAATCGGCTTCGCAAAAACAAGGACCTGTTTCTCTTTCATATGTAAATGTCATTCGTTTCATTGACAAGCACTTGCTTTAATAATAGCAAAAGCTCCCCAGTATTCCTAGCAAAAGCTGCCGATTCGTCGCAGGTCTCTATTTGCAGAAAATTAAGTATCCTTGCGTTTACTTACCTTTCGATTTTCGTTACCATATGTGATGTGCAAAATGATTTGCAAAACGTTCGAAGGCGGTGAGTAGTTATGTCCTTCCCTCCGATTCCAAAGATACCAGACACGGTCCTGCCAAGCCCACTGCCGATCAAAGAATGCGGTGAACCGATGATTTCACTCTCGTCACTTTCGGCCCAAATCTCCGTTTACCCCGTCTACTACCATGAGGGCTATGCCGGGGCGCAGCCAGAAGCCTTTTTACGAGAAGGCGCAGCACACAGGCTCGCCATGGCAGCCGCGCAACTGCCTGAAGGCTACAAGCTAGTCGTGTTGGACGGTTGGCGCTCGTTCGAGGTACAAGCATCGTTGTATGAACGATTTCGTGAAGCCTTGTTTTTACAAGGCTGGCAGGAAGGGCCCGCACTCACGGAAGAATTGAGCAAATTCGTCGCTCTCCCGACAACAGACCTCTCCAAACCGTCTCCTCACCTATCTGGTGGCGCAATCGACCTGACTATCGCAGGACCTGATGGCTGGCTGGAGATGGGGACAGACTTCGATGATTTCAGTGAATTGGCTTCCACTCGCCACTATGAAGAGCTCGCACAGCCTGCGCCAAAAGACATCGAGATACGAGACAATCGCCGACTGCTCTATCATTTGATGACTGCTGCTGGATTCGTCAACTATCCGAAAGAATGGTGGCATTTCGAGTACGGCACACGTACCTGGGCAAAAAACACACAGCAGGAACCAATCTATGGCGGGGTTATGTCGATGTAAGAAGTAGCATCCATGAAAAAGACCGTCAGCATTTACTGCCTGACGGTCTTACTTATTTGTTACGATCCAATCACTGCATAAAATCCGCCATGATCATCTCCGTATCAAACGGCGTAATTCCCTCTTCCAAGGAAAATACCGTATCTGCCTCGTCAGCTCCCTCAGTCAGCGTCCCTCTCGCCTGAGCATGTAGCATGAACAACTCATGTAGAGTCGGCTTCACCAACGAGGTGAGAGCCCTCCCCATCAGCTCCACCCCACCGGCATTGGACTCCACATTGTTAGCAAAACGCGGATCGGAATTCAGGGAGATATCGGTCCAAATCACTTTTCGCTCCACAAGATCAAGAATGACCGGGATACATATCCGCGTGTTTGCGGCGAGGTCAATCTTGTCCTGTACGGTCTGCGGCTCAAAAATTTCCCCTGTCTGTGGCGCCGAACGAATCATCCAGCCCGCGTAGCATTCCGGCAAGTCGCAATAAGGCTGACTCGTAAACGAGTACAGGTTCATGACGACATATCGACCGCCATAGCGGATGACAGAATCAATGTCGATGTCGATAAATTCGCACGCACCCTTGGGGGCCTGTACAATGTCCCCGCTATGACACGCTTGATACTGGTCCGAACGCAGATTGGTATAGGAAATATGCTCCATGTATTTCCAATCCTCGTTATAGAGCACGGCAGACAAATCAATATCGACTCTGCCTGTAGGGACATCGTTGACTACCCCTTCCCTCCACCACAGGAAAAAGCGTATGGTCCCTCCATCTGGAATCGACAGCCTGGAGCCACGAGCAATCGTGCGCAATGCTTTGCTCGCGGATCGCATAGAAAACGGAACGAGATGCTCCTGTAGTCGCGGATCGATATAGACGTTACCCAGCGACGGCAATTGGGCAAAACGATTCAACAAGGAGGTCCGGCAAATGTCAGCCGCTTCCCATCTGATCTCCTCCTGCAGTTTTGGCAATCGATTGTCGATCGCCTGCACTTTAGCCACCTGCCCTTTAGGGAAAAAGGTCCGCCACGCCCCGTAGCTATCCCTTTTCTCGAAGTGATTCATCACTTGCAAAAGGACAGGGGTCGATACTCCCGACGCTACCCTTTCGAAGGTTGCGAGCACTGTTCTTCCCTGCTCGGATAACCGCAACAAATGATCCAAGCGACGGGCAAATTCCCCCGGACGCTGTTCGAGCAGCTTGATCGCCGCTTTCACATCTCTTCCTGCCAATGCCTGCTCCACTTGGCTATTGAACGTCTCGAACTTATGATTGTTGCGCAAAATATCAAATGCTTCTGCCGTTTTCGGGTAGCGATCCTTGTATTCAAACGGATGCAAGATTTCCCCGAGACGAATCCATCTGTTTTTGTAACGATTCATGTCTTCTACGATATTCGAGTTGGCTTCCAGCAGGCGGAGGAGCAGTCTTCTTTCCGAGCGTTTGAACTTGCGAAATTTCGCAGGCGTGGCCAAGCTCACATCCCCGTCAGACAGCGCCACTGCCAGACGCAATACATCTGTCGCAGTCTTGCAGTGTTGGTCAAAAAAAGTAGAAGGAAGCTTGTCATACTTGAGCAAAAGACTTGCGGCGATCGCGACGTTTTCCTTTTGGGGAATCTCTCTCGGTAGAGCTTCGGCTATGTGTTCATACCCCTGAATCAAACCTTCCAAATCTTCTCTGTCAGTAGCAGATAGGGAGCTATTGGCACGCAGCAGGTTCATCCCTAGCTGAAGCAGTTCTTCGTCTGTGCCTAGATGGATCAGCTTCAGGCGGGATTCTCTCAGTAAAGGCAATCGTTTTTTTACTTCGTGCACAGGAAGGTCCAGCGTCAAATAATGAATGATCGCATTTACAAACAACTCACCATCGCTAGCCTCCATGACTTGCTTAGGAAAATTCGGATACATCGGCTTGTACTGTCGGGATGCCCCGATCTTTACTTTGAGCACAGCTACCACGTCCGAATAGAGCGCGAAAAACTCTCCCTCCGACAGCGTCCGGATTTTTTCCAGCAATTCTAGTGAAAAGGTATACCCCAAGCTCTCAATATTGCGCAAACCGGCAGCTAAATAAGAGACAGGCAGTTCATGCTGCCCCTGTTGTACGACGATTTTATTTTTCCTGCGAAGGTAGATTTGATTTTTCATCGGCATCGTAAAAAAATCAGGAAAGGAGTACCCCTAATGTGGAACTACACCATTAGCTCAGAAGGAAGGAGTACGATAGCCTGATTTTTTATTCCTTTTTGTAATTTTTATCCATTTTACTTCAAGATTTCCATACCGTAAAGCTCCTCCGCACGTATTACTCTCAAATCAGTCTATAGACCCATCTCGATTTCAATCTGCTGCCGGTTAAAACGTATTTCTTCTCCCTGTAAAGTAAAAACCAGCATACCAAAACTTTACAGGAGGGTGTAACTTCTTTATGAATCAATCTGTTGCTGGTAGTCATACAGGCCCACCTTTATTTCAGGGCGAGAAATGGTTAGTGTATACCGGGCTGCTTGGATTTTTGCTTGCTGTCATATGCGCGATCTGGGTCATGCTCTACGGAGGACCCGTAGCTCCTTATGGCGATGTTTCGAAAGCGTTTTCCTTCAATGCTGCGCTCGGCATATTTTTATTGTCGACAGCTGCAATCATTCCATTTTCAGGTATGGGGACGATAAGCCGTGCCTTCTTTCGCTGGTCGTATATCGCGCTCGCTCTCTATTCTTACGCAGCAGAAACGGTACAAAATTTTCGTGGTGTGGACCCCAGGTTCGTCAAAAATGGCGCCCCCTTTGACGAAGCCGTAAGTTTTATTTTTACGTTTGTCGCACTTCTTCTTGTCCTTTTTTATGTATTTTTAGCGGCCCAATACTTTCGCAGGAAATCTTATTCCCTGAACCCGGAGCTGGTAGTGAGCATTCGTTATGCGATGATCGCAGTTATGCTCTCCTTTGTAGCAGGTATTTGGATTTCTTTTAACGATGGTCGTGTAGTCGGACTGCAAGGAAATATTATCTGGCTTCACGGTCTTGGTTTTCACGCTCTGCAAGCTGTACCTTTTGTCGCTTGGTTAGCGCGACGAAAAAAACATGCCCGCTTCATCCATGTAACAGGCATCGCCTATTTGCTCGGATTAGCAGTCATTGGCTGGCAAACCTATCTCGGTCGTGCTGTTTTGGAGTTGTCCGTATTTCCGATTCTCGCCGCCTGTTGCTTTCTCATCGCCTTCATTCCTGTCGTGTTCTTACTCCTGCAAAAGGATCATGTAAACAGTTACGATATTCAGAACTGATTGATTCTCCCTATCATTCGTGTTACTTTGATACCAGAACCTGACATACGGTATCAGAAACGAGGAGATCGCTCTATGACAGCACGTATTGGACTTCCTGCACCCGATTTTACGATGGACACCGTTACATTTGACAACGGATTTCCCCTACCGAAGAGCTTGGTAGACTATCGCGGCAAATGGCTTCTTTTGTTCTTTTACCCATTTGACTTTTCCAAAGTATGCCCAACCGAAATTCTCAGCCTCAACCGCCGGATCAAGGAGTTCGCGGATCTGAATGTGGAAGTGCTTGGCATTAGCGGCGACAGCATCCACACACACAAAGCCTGGATGAGATCGAGCGACGGCATCGGCCCACTCTCCTTCCCGCTCGCTTCTGATTACAGCAAAGAAGCGACCATTGCCTACGGCGTACTGGACGAAGCAACTAAAGCTCCACTGCGCGGCAGCTTCATCATCGATCCAGAAGGCATCCTGCAATACGCAGTCATCTCCAACGCCAAGGTTGGCAGAAGCGTTGATGAGACACTCCGTGTAATCGAAGCTCTGCAATCAGGCGGATTGTGCCCCATGGACTGGAAGCCTGGGCAAACCACGATATCCTAATCGATAGATAAACAAAGGCCGCATGATCGCTTTCACAGGATCATACGGCCTTCTTTCATTGTGGAATAGGCATAAAAAAATCAGGAAAGCAGTACCCCTAAAATCAGAGTTGGTTAGAAGGAAGGTGTACTATAGCCTGATTCATTCATAATACCATTATTTATCTTCTTTGTAAATACTTATCTGGACACGACCGGGTAAGGAAACAAGTCAACCACACGCATGGTCTCCCCGCTTTCGTTCGTAAACACGACATGCTCTCGCCTAAGCTCAGTCGGACTTTCCAGACCACATGCGGCCGCCAGCGAGAACAAGCCTTCTCTCAGCTGTAAAATATAGTTCATGACACGCCACTGCTTTTCTGCCGGCACCAACGCCTCCTGGTACTTGGAATCCGTCGTAGTGACCCCTGTCGGACATTTACCCGTATGACATTGCATCGCCATAATGCAGCCAGTTGCAATCATGAAGCCGCGCGCAGAGTTGACGCAATCCGCTCCCAATGCCATCGCGATGGCTACTTTGTCAGGAGTCACGAGCTTACCGGAAGCAAAAATTTTGATGCGGTCCCGTACACCGTATTTCCTCATCGTATCGTCGAGAATGATGAGCGCGGCGAAGAGCGGCAAGCCCATACCGTCCGCCATCGCCTTGAACATCGCACCGGAACCGCCCTCTGAGCCATCTACCGTAATGAAATCCGGGAAAATGGACAGCTCCAGCATACTCTCAAAAAACGGCTCTAACCGCTTCGGATCGCCAACGACGATTTTCACACCAACTGGCTTGCCTCCCGCTTCTTGCAAGCTGGCGATGAATCGCAATGCTTCCTCGGGATTGGTAAGAAACTCGAAGCGGTTCGGTGAATTGACGGTTTGTCCCACCGGTACCAGCCTTGCCGCCGCTACTCTTTCCGTAACCTTGGAGCCTTCGAGGTGACCTCCTCGAATTTTCGCCCCTTGATGAAATTTCAGCTCGAACGCCTTGATGTTCGAGATGCTTGCCTTTTTCTTGTATTCTTCGATCGAAAACTTACCCTTGTCATCACGGAAGCCAAACATTCCAGGCCCAATTTGCGAAATGATATCTACGCCTGTCGAGAGGTGGACTTCTGCGACGCCACCCTCTCCTGTATTGATCCAAGAGCCGCCTGCCATATGCGCCCCATGCCCGGTGGACAAAATATAATTCTCTCCGACTGCACCGAAGGACGTCGCTGAAGCACCAAACATTCCTTTCAACCGCCAAGGCTGCCTCCTGTTTTCTCCCACAACAATGACATCCTCGTCATGCAACAACCACGGCTTTACCTCTTGTTCCTCGATAAGTTTTTCCCTTCTCGTGAACAATCCTTCATGGGTAATCTCGTATTTTCTGCCGGGGACGACGTTTTCATTATCAATCCGCAGCTCACTCGTCAGCTTCGGGAACATCGCATTGGACAAATAGAAGCCGGGCTTCTCATAATCACGTTTGCCTCCGAACGAGATCAGGTCCGTCCGGTATTTCGCCGCATACATGAGACCGACGAAGTCAGCTCGGGAGAACGGTCTACCGTCTGTATCGTCATCAAACCAATACTGACGAAGTTCAGGCCCGAGCTTTTCCAGCAAATAGCGCATCCACCCCAAAAACGGATGAGACCGAATAATGGAGTGCTTCGGCTGTTTGGACAGGACATACATGTAACCGAAAAAAACGAGTGGTGGCAAAAGAAGAATGAAGATGATGACGTACAACAGAGTAGGTACCACTTGTGCTTACCCTCCCCAAACACAATATTCTAGTAAATCATGTCAAGGATAGGATGCAACAAGTTCCCTGTTTTTAATCGTATTTCTCATCTTCCTCCCGTATTTGCCCATCCACGATCAATTCCAGCTCTGTTTCAAAATTCAACACGATCTCCACGGGCAGCTGCTCTGCCACCTCCGCCATGTCCGGAAGAAGCAGTGCATCCTCTACTGTATTGGGCTTCGTCTCCAATTGATCGTACCACTCGCGGATTTGCTCCATCATGCGGTAAAACGATGCCTCAAACTGATTCGCATCGTCCTCTGCGTCGTCTTCGTGGCTCTTTTTCATCCGTTCCCAATACTCTAATGTCGTCCGCAGTGCCTTCTCTATATTTACATCCATTTATCGTCTCTCCTTTTCGTCTCTTCCTTCTCACTCCTTTAGTATGACCGCTTTGGTTACACAATTCCAGCGCAGACGTAAGCCTCTGGTTCTCTTCCATTTTTGATAATCGTTGCGTTTTTTGACACGTTTTATAGCCCGATTGAGTCATACGAAAATGGAAAGAGACTGTTATCCTGAATGTAGCTAGCAGCCGGATGTCCGGCTATAACAAGAGAGCTCTCTAGTGGAATAGGGGAGGATGCACCCTGTCTTTGAGATGGAACAATCGAAAAATATTTCTCCCGCTACTTTTTGCGTCCGTACTGAGTATCGCCGCACTTGAACTGCCCTTCGCAGCAAAAGCAACGCTTGCGGATTCTGACTCCCTGCAGGCGATGATTGATCAAGCACGTCCGAATGATACCATTACCATCCCGGAAGGCTTGTACAAGGGACCCATACGAATTACGAAGCCTCTTCAATTGGTAGCCGGTGGTCAGGTGAAGGTAATCAATCCGACCGAGGAGGAGGCAACGCTCACGATTGAAAGCGACAATGTGAGCGTGCAAGGAATCCATATCGTGGACAAACGAATCAACAGTGAAGTTGCCGCTCTTGTCATCCGTGGCGACCAAAACTTCCTGGAGAACGTACTCGTTGAAACGAAAGGGATCGGCATTCAATTACGGCAAGCAGACTACAATACGCTGCATAACGTTCAAGTCATCGGAAAAATCAAAGGCGATGGCAGCCCAACGACCAGTACTGGACATAATCACGGTGCACAGCCCGAAGTAAAGCCAAAGCAAACAGAAAAAGCGATAAGAGGTAACGGAATCGACCTGTTTGAATCGGATCATAACCGCTTCATTAAAAATCAGGTGACGAATGTCGCAGATGGATTTTACATCGAGAACAGTGATCAAAACCATCTGGAACAAAATCTGGTGACGAAATCGCGTTACGGCTATCACTTCATGGGCACCTCTGATACGACCGTCATCAACAACATTGGAATGGAAAACGTAACGGGTTCCCAACTGATGGAATCACGCAATCTGACGGTTACCGGGAATCAATTTTTGAAGCAGCAAAAAAATCCTGGATCACAAGGAATTCTGCTGATTACCGTGCAAGATACGCTTTTGGAAAACAACACGATTGAGGGCAACCGCGTAGGACTGTATTTAGAGCAATCATCCGGAATTACGGTCAAAAACAATTTACTCAGTCTCAACTTTATCGGCATGCAGTTTTTGGCCTCATCTGACAACGTATTAACCGACAACCAATTTGTCTCCAACGTCATCCAAGCGCAAGCCCAGGATAGTCAGAACAATAATTTAAACAAAAACTACTGGGACAATTTGCAAGGACTTGATGTGAACGGGGATTCCCGCAGTGATTTGCCGTACGAGATGAATCCTTTTTATCTGGGTTTGACCGATGCGGTTCCAGCCTACCAGCTATTTTTCCAAGCCCCGGGATTCGTGTTTCTGGAAGGCTTGTTTACAAGTGGCGCCGGCTCAGCAATCAAAGACGCAACTCCTTTGATGCTGCCTTCGGACACCGTGCTGATTGAATCCGGGAAAACGAGCGGTTGGGGTGCAGGCATTCTTGGACTTATCTTGTTAATAGCAAGCTGTTCAATCATTTATCTAGGAGTGAAAAAATCATGAACAAAATGAAAAAATGGTACACAACAATCGGCGCAATCATCGGCATCAGCCTGCTTATGGTCGGCTGCGGCAGCGAAGAGCCAAAGCCTGTAGATATCGCGGAAGGCGTAGACAAATGCGACCTTTGCAAGATGCATGTCCCTAACGATCACAATGCAACTGAAATCGTCTTAAAAGATGGAAAAGCACTGAAGTTCGATGACCTCGGCTGCATGCACAACTGGACGAAAGAGAATGGAACCGATAACGTGGCGGTACAATTTGTCCGCGATTACTACACAGCAGAATGGACAAAAGCAGAGCAAGCTACCTACGCTTATGACAAAGACTTCAAAACTCCGATGACGTATGGCATCTATTCCTTCAAAGAGAAATCTGGTGCAGACAGCTTCGTTGCTGAACAAAAGAAAGGCCTCGTCATGAGTGCGGAAGAGTTGAAAAATCATAGCTGGGAAAACAGCATGAGCAAGCACATGAACAAAGAAGGTCACTCTTCTGAGGGGCAACATAACGGCGGTCATGAAAGCAAACCAGCCGATCATGGAAGCAACAGTACTACTCCAACCACACACAACTAACAGAGGAAGTGGAGTCTTTGCACATCAACCTGATTGCCAAACGAGAAGTGAAGGTAGGCTTCCGCAATCCATGGTCCTACTCGTTTATGGCTCTGTTCTCCCTGTTTAGTTTGGGACTCTTGATCATCCAATCACAGTCCTACATGAAGGGTTATACGTATACGACTGGTACCATGCTGAATCTGATTTTGTACTTGCTGCCACTCATGACAATGCTTCTCTCCTCTTTTTCCTTGACGGCGGAAAAGGAAGAGGGAAGCTGGCAGCTCCTCTCCACCTACGCCATGACAACCTCCTCGTTCTTGTTGGGGAAATACTTGGGACAAGCACTCGTGTTAATCGCGATCGTCAGCTTCGGGTACGGGTTGTCAGGTGTGGCTGGCATGCTGTTAGGAAAAAGCTTTGCATTTTCAACACTCTTGTTTTTGCTCGCCTTTTCCATCTGCCTCATCCTGTTATTTTTGGGTATTGCCATGCTGATTGGCGCCATCAGTAAAAACCGCTGGCAAGCTTTGACGATGGGTGTCAGCATCTGGTTCTTCTACATTCTGGCATGGCCTACTCTGCTCATCTCTGTGCTCAGCTTTGTCCCATATACATGGATCAAGCCTCTGCTTCAGCTCGCAACGTTTCTCAACCCAGCGGAGTTTGTACGCATCTTTTCTGTTGCCAGATTAGGCGGAGGCTCGATCTTTGGTCCTGAATACTACAAATGGGTGTACTGGGCTGATTCTCCTCTTGGTGATCTCATCTTCGTTGCACTCAGTCTGCTCTGGATCAGTGCGACCCTGTTCATAGCCATCCGGGTATGGGAAAGAAGGTAATGCGATGAATACGTTAGGACTTACCATCGATCAGGTCACCAAGGAAATCAATAGAAAAACAATTGTCCACCCATTCAGTATGAACATCGAGCCCGGTCAGGTGGTCGCCTTATGCGGCGGTAACGGTGCAGGGAAAAGTACGATCCTGCGGATGCTGGTCGGTATTCTCCCGCCTTCTTCGGGCACGATTCAGCTAAACGGGTTAAACTGGAACGATAATCGCGTGGAGTATCTTCAGGAAATCGGCTACATGCCGGATCACTTCACATTTTCTGCCGGACTTACTGCCAAAGAAACGCTCGAATTTTACGCTTCCCTGCGCAATCGCACGGCAGAAGAGGCGGATCGACTGCTGAAAATGGTGGGATTGCACGAAGTGAGAAACAAACGTGTGTCTCAGTTCTCCAAAGGTATGCAACAGCGCCTCTTGTTCGCCCAAGCGATATTGGCAAAGCCTGCACTCGTCGTCCTCGATGAACCGACCAACGGACTCGATCCGTATTGGATGGACGCCTTTGTGGATCTCGTTCGCGAAGTAAAGCTCGCGGGTCAATCCGTCCTCTTTACGACGCACCAGCTGCAGGTAGCAGATGCGGTAGCGGATCGGGCGATTTTTCTGATGAACGGGAAAATCGTACGTGACCAAACGATACAGGAGTACCAGCAGCAGTATGGGGCAATTGGTTTGTACGGTGCCTTCTCCGAGCTGGTGAATCAAGCAAAAGCTTGAATAAAAAAACGCGGGAGCTTTGCATGCCTCCCGCGTTTTTGCTATTTATAACGTCTTTGCTTCCATATAAAAAACAGATAAAAACTTTTTCACGCTAATTCGGCACTTCGTCGTTTTTTCGCCAGCCTCAAGCTCTTGCATCCGTTGGCGAATTTCTTGGAAATCGAACAGTCTTGGTGCGAAGTGTTCAAAGGTAGGATTGGCGTAGTCGGTCAACCCCAGTGAGGACAGATGCGTAAAGGCTTGCAGTACCATCCGGCGAATCCGTTGTTCCATGGCACGCACCTCCTTGGTGATTCCATGCTCATCCAAGCTGGCGTGCATCTTCAACAAAATTTGTGTGTACAGCTCCTTGAGCTGCAATTCGTGCAGCTTGTCTCCCTGACGCTCATCCTGTACGAGCCATTCCATAATCAATAAGAGATCGGGAGCACCCGCTTCACTCGCGATTCCTAGCTGCAACAGCAGCTTTCTCGCCTTTTGGGCTAGACTGTCCTGATCGGACGACTGACTCTTCAAGCCACTCGTATGCGGTTCTTTTGCTTTGACATCCAGAATTTGCAGCGATTTGCGAATGGTTTGCAGGGACGCTTCCAGTGACAAGTAATCAGACACTCGCTTGAGCACGGCCATGACTTCCAGGCGGTTGATCGGCTTTTGAATAAAGGTATCAATCCCCTGCAAATAAGCCTCCCCGATCATTTCCTTGTTTTCCACCTGTGACACCATGATGAATCGGCCTGCAAAGCCATCTGCTTGCAGCTTTTTGATCGTTTGGATGCCATCGAGTCCCGGCATGAGCAAGTCGATCAAAATCACATCGACCCCATACAGTTGATCAATCGTGACGTGACTGCCATCACTAGCCTGGCCTACGATTTCACCGAGCCCACTGTCTTGGATAATCCGTTCGAGCATGCGGCGTACCACAGCATCATCTTCGATTAAAAAGAAACGTATCATCGGCTACACTCCCTCCTTTCCGAGTAATTGATCAGTCGGTATTTGTACCTCCAAGTGCGTCATCTGCTTTCGATCAGGCAAAATACGCAAGCTGCCTTGCAGACTTTGGACAATTCCACGAGCGTGCGTCAGTCCAATCCCGGTAGATGCATTCCCCTGTGCATCGTATTTCGTCGTATAGCCAGGCTGGAACACCCATTCTTGTTCCTCTTGCGGAATTCCGGGACCACTGTCGAGTACACCGAACACGAGATGCCGATCAATCAGCTTCACACTCAGCTCTATTTTGCCTGTAGTAGGAATCGCCTCTACTGCATTGGCTACCAGATTGTTCAACACAGAGAGCAACGCATAGATTTGGCTCGTCGACAGGTTGACGTTACAGCTCCACTCGATGTGTATATCTTTCCCCAGCATCTCCGCATACTTCTGATTCGCGCGTGCAACCAGCTCACACAGCTCTTTGATCGGCAGCTGTGGAGCAAGTCCCTCCTGATTAATCAGCTTCGAAATACCCGCCAGCATCCGCTGCGAATCTTTCTTCACCTCATGCACATTTTCGGCAATCGCCAAGGCCGTCGGAGATTCCGCATGATCCGAGGTGAGAAGACGCCTGTAGAGCTGATAGCTCTCTCTCGTGATTTCCTCCAAATGCGTCATCGATTTGCGCAAGTAAAAGGCTTCCTCATACAGCTCCGTATTGATCATCCGCAAACGCTCCAGCTCCTGCTGCCGTACCTCTCCCACAGCCCGCAGCTGCCTGATCGAAAAGCTGTTATACAAACCGACAGCAAAAAAGCTCCGCAGGACTCCAAAAAAGAGAAGCATTAAAAAGCTATGCCACGTAATCGGGGGAAAATCAGTGAAATACTGTCGGACCTGAATCTCCACCACATTGGAGACGAAATCGATGGATGCCCCTATGAACCCCAGCCATAGAGGAAATTCACGATATTTTCGCGCTCTCAGCAAATGAAACAGGATGGTAAAGCTGAAATAGTAAAAGGCCGATGGAAGGTGCGCAGCCACGCTCTCCCAATACGTCCGGTACTCAAAAAGGACATCCATTCCCACTCGAAATCCGAGGATAAACGTCCCTGTAAAAAAGCCTGTCAAAAGTACTGGCACGGATGAAAACCACAGCAAACCGAAAAAGAAAGCAGCAATGCCTAGCGAAAAGCGAAAAGACCCTCCTACGGGGTTTACCTTCATTTCGCCAAAGAAAGCAGTTGCCAGCATGATAATAATAAGGACCAAAAGGCGTTCGCGCATAGCTGCTCCTTTCATACGGAAAAAGATCTCCTATTCTTATTTTACAAAGAATCGGAGATCTGCAAAGATAGAACGATTAAGCATGCTTGTTTTCCAGTCGCTTGGAGACGACGGACAGCGCGTAGTTGACGACAAAGTACATGACCGCCACCATCAGGAAGGTCGGAATGACGTAGTTGACGTTGCGGCCGTTGATGATTTGCGCATGGTTCATCAGCTCCGGCAGAGCGATCACGACAGCAAGCGACGTATCCTTCAAGAGCGAAATGAATTGGCTGACAATTGGCGGAACCATGCGTCTGAGAGCCTGTGGAAGAACAACATGCCACAATGTCTGCACATAATTCAAACCAGAAGAACGTGCAGCTTCAATCTGCCCTTTTTCTACTGAATTTAAACCACTGCGCACGATTTCCGACAGCATTGCCGCTTCGAAAATAACCAACGCAAGAACAGCGGCCCAAAATTTGTCCAACTTAAACCCGACTTCAGGAAGAGCAAAATACGTAAAGAAAATAATCAACAAGAGCGGCAAATTACGAATCAGCTCTACAACTGTAGCGAGAGCTTGTGAGACTCCGGGTATTTTAGCGTAACGCAATACACCTACAACAATCGCGATGGAAAAGCTGAGGACAATCGATAGGAAAGCAACCTGTAGGGTGACCCAAAATCCTTCTAGCAGGAAGGTCAAATGACTGGGCGTATATGCTCCGATAAAGTCCATAATGTCCCCTCCTTCTTATCGGCTTCCAGCCAAGCGTCGCTCCAGGTATCCTACGAGCGCACTCAACGGAAGGGTCAGAATCAGATAGAAAACAGCTACAAAAATGTACACGTCAAAGGTAACAAACGTATCAGCGGAAATCAGGTCTCCGTAGTACATCAGATCAAGACCTGCAATGACACCTAATACCGAAGAGTTTTTTACGAGATTGATAAACTGGTTCCCCATCGGCGGAATCACGACTTTGATGGCTTGCGGCAAAATGATATAGCGCATCGTTTGCCCGTACGTCAATCCCGAGGAACGGGCCGCTTCTGTCTGGCCTTTCGGAATCGCTAGAATACCTGCTCTGATCGTTTCCGCAATAAAAGCAGCCGTATACACAGTCAAACCGAGTGTTCCTGCAATGAAAGGCTCGAGCACGATCCCTAGTGCCGGTAATCCCACGAAAAAGAGGAATACGACGAGAATCAGAGGGATATTACGCACGAACTCAACGTATGCCGTAGCAATCCACTTGAGCGGCCGAATCGGAGAAATCCGAAAGATCGCAAAGAGCGTCCCCATTACAAAGCTCCCCACGAGAGCGAGCAAGCTAGCCTGCAAAGTGTTCCAAAACCCTGCGAGATACGTATCCATGTGATCAAACAAGATAGAAAAATCAAGCATCTCTATTGCGCTCCCCCTTGGTCTTGCGGATATAAGGAATGAGCGGCAGAGTGAACCGCTCATCCATTATGGAGTCGAACCACATTAATTTTTAGGTTTTGTTCCGATCCATTTTTCGTAAATCTTGTCGTATTCGCCGTTTTCTTTCATTTCTTTCAGCAAATCGTTAACGGTTTTCACAAATTCAGCATCGCCTTTGCTGATCGCGATACCATATGGCTCTTCCGTGAAGGTTTCTTCTGTTACACGGAAGTTCGGATCTTGCTTCGCCATTCCGTACAAGAGAGCGTTATCAGTTGTCAGCGCGTCACCTTGACCAGCCTTGAGTGCTGTGAAGGCTTCCGCGTAGTTTTCGAATTCAAGTACTTCTAAATCAGGCGCACTCGCTCTGATATTTTTCGCAGAAGTAGATCCTTTTGCAGTCACGATCTTCATGCCTTTTTGCATGTCTTTCAGACCGTTGATCGAGCTGTCCTTTTTCACCAGAAGTGATTGTCCCGCCAGGAAGTACACATCAGAGAAGTCTACTTCTTTTTTACGTTCTTCTGTAATGGTCATTGTTGCGATGATTGCGTCAATTTCTCCGTTTTTCAGCATCGGAATACGTGTTTTCGAGGTTACTTCCTTCAGCTCGATTTTATTTTCGTCACCGAGCACTTTCTTCGCGATTGCTTTGGCGATATCGATATCGAAGCCTTCTACATTTCCGGTTGCCGGGTCTTTCAAGCCGAACAGGTTCAGGTCGTACTTAACTCCGACTACCAATTTGTCTCTTTCTTTGATTTTTGCCAATGTGCCTGCAGCTGGTGTGCCTTGTGCGCCGCCTTCTGCTGTACTACCCCCACCACAGCCTGCCAATGCTGTTGCGCTCAACATCAGTACGAGACCCATTCCTGTGACTTTCTTCCAAAGCTTGTTTGCTTTCATCTGAATACCCCTTTTCTCTATCGTTTTATGTTTTTAGTGATTCAAAATCCGACTCAGGAACAAACGCGCACGCTCTTCACGCGGACTCGCGAAAAACTCCTCTGGTGTAGAATCTTCAAGAATCGTGCCCTGATCCATAAACACGATGCGATCTGCCACTTCGCGGGCAAAGCCCATTTCGTGCGTCACGACCACCATCGTCATACCTTCCTTGGCCAGCTTCTTCATGACGTCGAGCACTTCGCCGATCGTCTCGGGGTCAAGTGCAGAGGTCGGTTCGTCAAACAGCATGATTTTTGGGCGCATGGCCAGTCCGCGTGCGATCGCTACGCGTTGCTGTTGACCGCCAGATAGCTGCGTTGGGAACATTTCTGCCTTCTCCGGAATCCCTACCTTTTCCAAGTAGTAGAGAGCAGTTTCCTCGGCTTCCTTCTGTGATACGCCCAGTACCTTCATCGGTGCCAGCGTAATGTTTTGCAGCACGGTCTTGTGCGGATATAGATTGAAGTGCTGGAACACCATGCCGATGTCCCGGCGCAGCTTGTTGATATCGGTATTTTTATCGTTCACTTTTACCCCGTCTACCACCAGTTCGCCGCTTGTAACCGTTTCCAATCTGTTGATGCAACGAACCATCGTGCTTTTACCCGATCCTGACGGGCCAATGACCACGACTACTTCTCCCTGGTTGATATGCAGGTTGATGTTCTTGAGGACATGAAAGCTTCCGTAATGTTTGTTTACTTGATGAAAACTAATCAACCTTAAATCCCCCCTTGCTCTATGTCTTATTTTGTATACTAATGTCGAACTACTCAAAACTACTGAAAAAGACAAAGAAAAGTTTTTCTGTTTATAATTTTCTAATAACACGCAATAAAAAAACGAAGTAAACCTACCAAGCGAATGGGAGCCAATATATCATGTATCGTGTAGCGACCGATTCCCCAACCGTTTCTAAAGAAATGCTGCTTCAAGCTGCGGAAGCAAGTCAGCAGTAACATGCGAAAAGCCAGCCCTCTCTTGCTATGTATTCGCAAAAGAGGGCTGGCTGCTTTTTTGTTATCGTCACAAGGGATTATCCCCGCAGGCGGTTCACCCAGAACCCGCCTTTCAAATGTTTCGGCTCAAAGGAGATTACGAATGCTTTTGGTGCAATTTCATGAATCAGGCTCCAAAGTTTTTTCTCGTTGCTGCGCTTGGTCAGCACCTGCATCATGAGACGGTGTCCGTCGCGCCCCTCTGCTACCCAGGAAGTAACACCGAAGCCGTGCTCGCGCAGCTTCACAGGAACCTCCAGATCGACAGAATCCACGACTACCTGTAGCGTGACATAGCCCAAGGCCAATTTTTCCTCGATCTTGCTGCCGATAAATACACCCATTCCCCAGCCAATACAGTACGCAGCCAAGTTGATCGGATTGTCCAGATTGTCCAGAACAATTTCTAACCCTTTCAAATACACGAATACTTCCACCATCGCCACAAGTGATGCCAACACCCGATAGCCCTTGATCACCATCAGTAGACGCAGCGTAAAAAACGAAACGTATAAAATGTTGATCCCGATGATGATCAAAACAAACGCCAAGCCCATTGCTCTCCTACCCCCACCCAGTCCGGGTTCATTTTGTAATCGAGATAATCATATAATTGAAGATATTTTTATTACAGCGGTAAAATTCGGGTATAGTAGAAAATTTCCCCTGTCTATCTTTTGCAAATGCCACCTGGACTTCCGCTATTTTAGCTGCACTCGGTTTGACCGTCATCGCTTACCTGATTGGCGATCAATTAATATGACGCGCGACCAAAAATACAATAGCCACGATTGCAGATGCAGTGATCGCTGCTTTTTATTTATGGGCAGTTGCTAGTTGGTTAGATTGGCCATTAAGTTTTGGGGAATATAATTCTCCTATCCCCTTTATGTTCCTTTTTCTTAAAGCGGATATATCCGGTCCCCCATGTAAACCTTATCTTTGGGTTACATCACAACGATAGGAGAACCCGAATGGATATCAAAACTCTGCTGAGTACCGGGAGGACGTTAATGGGTATATTATCAGGCAATCCGCAAAATGAACCCATGCATTATGGTGAAGTTTTTGGAGTATGGATGTATCTGGCAACAACAAAGGGCTTGATTGCTGCTTATCAAACAGCACTCAACCACACTGGTGATCATGATCTGAAAAGCTACATCGAAGACATTACGCGAAGCATGAAACAAGAAGTGGAACAACTGGAAGAGTTACTCAAAGCGAATGGGGTTGGATTGCCACCTACACCACCGGATCGCCCGGTAGCTAATCTGGAAAGCATTCCGGTCGGTGCTCGTCTTAATGACCCTGAGATCGCGACCGGTGTGTCAAGAGACATTGCAGCCGGCTTGCTTACTTGCAGTCAAATGATGGCTCAATCCATTCGAGAAGATATTGGAATGCTCTTTGGTCAGTACCATGTTGCAAAAGCCCAATTTGGCCTTAGATTGCTGCGCATTTTAAAAGAAAAGGGCTGGTTAGTTCCGCCGCCACTTCATATGCAAGCGCCAGAACTGGTACATGCCTAATCTTGGGGATAGGCACTACCTGATTGGTAGTGCTTATCGTTTTTCACCTGTTTTCGTCTGGGGGATACTCGATTGAAAAAACAATTACGATATTTATTATGACTTATTCGCACTTCTGCTAATTGGGATAGGATGGCTATTATACAGGCGAACAAAATCCAAATAAGCTATTCCAATCTGTGGATTAACGGGTAGCATGCTCGTACAATTTCTCAGCGTACTCCTCAATCAAATCACGCTTCGCCAATAGCCCTAGCATCTGCTGAGGCAAGCCCTCTACTCCGTAATAAGCACCTGCCAATTGACCGTAAACAGCGCCAGTGGTATCTGCATCATCACCAAGGTTTACGGCCAGGAACAGGCCTTCTTCAAAAGACTCACTAGTATGAAAAGCCCAGAGCGCTGCCTCCAGTGATTCCACCACATACCCTGACCCTTTGATTTCTTGCCGTGTTTTTTCTTTATAGGAACCATTGGCGACACGGGCAATCTCAGGATCAAGCGGTTGCTTCTCCCATAGCTGGGCAACAGGAGTGAACGACTCCGTGAGCAGCTTCTCTTTCGGAATACCTTGCAAGGCCCCCAACAGCAGCGCACCGAAAAACCGGCAGCCATCTATCGCTCTTGCAGTCGCGTGTGTTGTACGTGAGCTGCGAGCGCAATATTCAATGGCGAGCTCCGGTTGCTTTCCATAATAGAGTGCGACTGGTGCTAGCCTCATGATCGAGCCATTCCCTGCCGCCATCGGATGATCCACGCCACTAAACGGATTTTTTGTCTGCTCAAAACGCCACAGTGCTTCTTTCGTGATATTCCCGATATCGAAACAATGGTCCTTGCAGCTCATATACCCATTTCGAAACCAGGCTACATATCTGTTCATTTGATCAACCGGATCGAAGCCGTTCTTCGTAATCAAGCTCTCGGCCAAGCACAATGCCATCGACGTATCATCCGTCCATTCTCCTGGCGCTAAATCGAACGGTCCTCCCCCGACCATTTCCGTAAGTGGCTCGAAGGTCCCCGGTTTGCGAAATTCTAAAGTAGTGCCGAGTGCATCTCCAACAGCCAAACCTAACAAACTACCAGCATAGCGGTCACGCAGCTCCACACCTATCACACCTTTTTATCGGAATTATCTGTTCAAATTAGACAAAACATCTGGCAATCACATTTTGTCCGACGTACTGTTCGTTTAACTCATCCGTCGCAACCTTTTCTTCTGTGCTTGCTAGCGTGATAATCTGCGGAAGAACCAGCTTGAAACGGTCCTCCATCACGGTTTCGAGAACATAATGATCCTCTTCGTCCCACAAAAGAATTCCTGCTAAAATTCTGGTCTCCACACAGATCCCCTCCATTTTTTTCTCTTTTGAATATGTACGAAAGACGGGTACAATGACCCGCCTTCTAGTGCCTTACCTAATGTGTAATGTGAATACTTACTGCTCTTTTTTCAGACGTGCATCCAGAACAAAGTTGCCGAATGGCAGCAAGGATGCGATAAATGCTCCTATGACTTTCAGGAAGGACCATTTGTTTGTCATTGTAACATGGGCCAATGCCAAAATATACAGGACAAAAAACAATCCATGAAGCGAGCCGGCAATTTTTACTGCGGCTGGATAATCCCAAAAATACTTAAGTGGCATTGCAATTCCGAGAAGTACCAAATACGAGATACCTTCGATTAAACCGATGAGACGAAAGCGTCCGAGCGGGGAGTTCATCATGTGTGGGTACCATCCTTGCCTACGAATTAATACTATTATTAGAAAACTTGGCTACGCCACGCTTTTGGCGTGGACTTAGTTGCACTTATACTATTATCCTAGTAAATTTCTATACCTTATAAATAGTATAAACGAAAAACTATCGAAATGATGATAATAGTCTATTGTTCATAATATATTCAAAATCAACGGCCCCACGCCTCTTCGCGGATACGTTCCATCCACCGAAGCTCTGCATGCAAATGCTCGATCGCCCCGATGAGAATCATACCTGCTCCCCAGCTCAGCTTCCCCTTTTTTTGCTCCTGAATCGATTCCAAAAGCCCAGTTAATCGCTTGACCTCCTGAATGTTACCTTCAAGAGCCTCCTCCATTTTTTGTGGATCACCATACGAAGCAAACGTCAGTGCTGCGTAGATTGGATTGGTAAGCTGCATCGGCTTTTGCAGCTCCTGCAGGAGAAGCTGCTGGAATTGCTCCTCGCCTTTTGGGGTGATGCCATACATCGTCTTATCTGGGCGATTGGACTCACGAATAACTTCTTTGACCTCAATCATCCCGTTCTTCTCCAATTGGTCGAAAGCATAGTAGAGTGAGCCTTTGGCGTATTTGATGTAACAATCCATTCCCCTAGCCTTCACCTGCTGCTGAACCTCGTAAGGATGTTTCTCCCCTTCCATCAGCAACCCTAGCACAAGCAATTTTAGACTCATGACGATTCTCCTCTATCCGCGTTCCAGATTCGGTTTCGGTGTGGATGGCGATTTTGTCAGCGCCCGATCATCCCCCATCAGAAAAATGCACACGAGAGCAAGAACCGCAGGAACAAGCGCCCACATAAACGTATTCGCAATAGAAGAGGCGAGGATATCAATCATTTGATCCAAAACAGGGGCCGGAATGGATTCACGTGCTTCTGGCGTCAAAATCGCTCGCGGGTCCGTAATGGCATTCGTCATCCCTTGACCCCCGAAGGCAGATAGCATTCCGTTTTCAAACGAGTTTCGCTGCAAGATCCCAAACACCGTAATTCCCAGTGTCATCCCCAACGAACGGGAAAAGGAGTTCGTCGAGCTGGCCGATCCTCTTTGTCGCATGTCAAAGCCATGAATCGCAGAAATCCCCAGAGTGGAGAAAGAGAAGCCCACGCCAAACCCTGCAATCACCATGTAAAGTGTCACGATCGAGCGAGGAATATCAGGAGTCAGCGTACTCAAAAGGAAAATACCCGGTATGAAAAAGACCGCTGACAGAAGCATAATATTACGGAAGCTGGTCTTCGTCGTCAGAAAACCGCCGAGCTGGCTGCCAGCAACTGAACCGAGCATCATTGGAGTCAACAGCAATCCGGCATTCGTCGCCGATCCACCATATACACCTTGTATAAAGATCGGCAGGTATACTGTGGCAATAATGAAGGCAGCTCCGTACAGCAGAGCAATCGCATTCGTAGTGGCAAATAAACGCTTCTGAAACATCGAGAACGAAATAATCGGATCAGATGCCCGCTTCTCGACAAATAAAAAAATCACAAACAACAAGAGAAAGGAAGAAAACAAGCCAATAATCTGCACGGAATCCCACGCGAATTGATTACCGCCCAGCTCCAGAGCAAACATCAGGCTCACAACAGCACCGACAAGCGTAATCGCTCCCCACCAGTCAATACTCTGCTTGCGGTATTCGAGCGACTCCTTGTAATACATCGCGATAAACCAGAGAGACAAGGCACCAATCGGTACATTGATGTAAAAGATCCAATGCCAGCTGACATACTCGGTAATGTACGCTCCGAGCAACGGACCAAATACGCTGGACGTACCGAATACTGCTCCGAAAAGTCCGGTCATTTTTCCGCGCTTCTCAGGTGGGAATACATCAAAGATGATGGTGAAAGCAATCGGCATCAAAGCTCCGCCACCGATCCCCTGAATGGCGCGATAAATGCTCAGCTCGACAATGCTGTTCGCGGTTCCGCATAAAATGGACCCCACTAAAAATACGACCAGACCAAATATGTAGAAACGCTTTCGTCCATACATATCGGAGAGCTTACCAAAGATCGGCATCCCCGCCATCGTGGCAACCATATAAGCGGACGTCACCCAGACAAACTTGTCCATACCGCCCATCTCACCGACAATCGTTGCCATCGCCGTAGCGACAATGGTATTGTCCATGGAAGCCATCAGAAGACCAAGCAGCAGCCCCGCTACAACCAAATTCACTTTACTTTCTCTTGCTATCATTGCTTTGCCCTCCTCACAGGTCAAATCAAACTACTATACGTTATTATATTCAAATTTGACTAGTACCCTAAAAAAACTGCTCCCTTATTCCGGAGCAAAATTTTTTTCAACGCTCATTTACAGCTTACCTCTATGTATTATCGCCCGAACGGCGATGGCTGCTGGGCCTGATTGCCCTTCCACATCTTATATGCTGCTTCTGACATCGGTTCCACAGTCGGTTTAATCTCGCCTGTGAATGGATTCTTATCATACGGCATGTTAAACGTCCGTGTCCCGTCACTCTTGCGCATCAAGGAGCCATCCGACAGCCTTACCCAATTGCTGCCTGGTCCTCCATCGTCTACGACATAGAGGCCGTTATCATCCCATGCCGGATACGTTGGCTCATTATTCACTGGAGGACGTGCGGTCTGTTTCTTGACCGGTTTTGTTGCTGATTTCGTCTTTTGCGCATTCTTCTTTGGTTTTTTGCTTGATTTGGCAGCTGCTACCGCTTTTGGTTTCCCATCATTCTGCTGTGGCGTTGGCGCGGTTGCAGTTGTCGGTGCTGACGTTGCTATTGGCTTTTCAACCGGATAGGCGGAAACATTAGCGGCGCGCGGACCTTGATTGGCCAAATCCATGGCGGGCATTGCAGTACCTGCTTTTTGCGAGACAGATGCTGTTTTTGTATTTGTTCGTCCATCTGTTTTTACCGCGTGAATAAGCGTCGGCCACAAATAGGCGTTGAAGCCTAGTAAAGCCACCATCAAGACAATACCTACGATTTTTTTCATAATGAGGACCCCTATGACTGAATGATTAGAAAATAGAGCAAGACTTCTGGCCTATATCAAAAGTTTAGTCGATTGGAAGAAAAAAGAAAACACCTTCTTTCCATTTCTCAGGTGCTGTCGTCATTCATATGAGGTTACTTACAAAAACAAACACCTTCTCACGTTTGTCTTGAGAAGGTGTTTGTTTTGTCCCTTAATCAGGTTTCAAACATCTAACCGATACCCATATCGCGGAATCGTAGTAATTTGTTGCCCGTAGTGCCGAAGCTTTTTCCTTAATCGATATACGAGCGCATTGACTTCCACCCGCCCGACATCTGGAACATGCCCCTCATGCAGCAGTCGCTCTGGCCAAACTGTCAGCATAATTTCTTCAAAACTAACGGCCTTGTTCGCATTTTGGTATAAAAGCTTCAGCAAATCCATATCTTTTCCGGTCAAATGCAGTCTAGTCCCATCGAAACGAACTTCTCTTCTCTCCAGATGAATCTCCAATCCTGGCATAAGCGAAGCGTTCTTTGGCTGTGTGAAAGGGAGTTCACCAGTAGCCTCCAGTCTATTCACCTCTCGTAAAAAGACGAGCTCTGCCACACCTTTTGACAAGCTTATTCGATCGCCATGACGAAGAATGTGAGAGGAATGATAAACGGGCATCCCGTTTACCTCTGTGCCATGCTTGCTTTCCAGATCGATTATCTTGTAATCGTTCCCGATCTTTTGAAAGGCTGCATGCATTCTCGAAATGTACGGACTAGAAAATGTAATGTCCAGTTGACTACGAGTTCCCCTCCGCCCGATTGTACAACGATCCTTGGTGAGATACTTGCGCGTGGTAATTTGGTTGGGGTCCCCTTTTTTTACGAGTAAGTATGCACCGTTGTCTATCATGGTGATCACCTCACTTGTTGATCGATTACGGTTGTGCAGCCGTCAGCGCTTCAACAGCAACCTTGGTAGCTTCAGCAATGAGCGCATCATCATAAGTGGCGTCCTGCTGATCTCTACTAGACAACACGGCAATGACAATGGGCTTTTTATTCGGTGGCCATATGATGCCTATATCGTTTCGTGTTCCATAGCTTGCCGCTCCCGTCTTATCGCCGACCTTCCAGTCTTTGGGGACGCCCGCCCGGATCAGCTTGTCTCCCGTCGTGTTGCCTTGCAGCCACTCCGTAAGAATCTTTTGCTTATCAGACGACAGCACATCCCCTACCGTATAGGCTCTTAGGCTCGTTGCAAGTGCCTTAGGTGTGCTTGTATCACGAATATCTTCTGGCTTAGCCTCATTCAATTCCGTCTCGTAGCGCTCGGAAGTCGTCACACTATCACCAATCTGTCTCAGCGCTGATTCAAAGCCTTTAGGTCCACCCAATTCTTTGAACAAAAGGTTTCCCGCCGTGTTGTCACTATAGCGAATCGCAGCGTCCGCAACCTCGCGAAGCGTCATCCCTGTCGCTACATGTTTTTCTGTGATGGGTGAATAAGTAACGAGATCGTCCTTGGTGTAGGAGATCACTTTGTCGAGCTCTTCCAACGATTTCTGATGCAAGAGTGCACCTGCGGCTAAAGCCTTGTACGTAGAGGCAAAAGCGAACCGTTCATCGTGGCGATAAGCAACTGCCAAATTGGTGTCGGTGTCGATCGCATATACACCGAGTCTCGCATCAAACTTGTTTTCCAGCGCAGCGAACTTTTGATCCATTGCAGATGGAGGCGTTTCCGTTTTCGCGAGAGGTGTTTCTGTAGAAGAGCAACCGGTGAGTGTGATAAACGTGAGAAAAATCGTATTCATTGTAAATCTGAACAGTCTAGATTGATAATCTTTCATAGATGTCAAACCTCTTTCTAGGAAGATAATTAAGACTACATATGTAATATCGTACTACATTTGTAATCAACTGATTTCGCGATAATATTACACGCGTAATCCACTAGTGTCAATCTCCTTTTTCCTCAAAGGAAAAGCGCTACATCCATCTTTTTGAAAATAAAAAAACGCCCTTTTCAAGCAAACTGGATAACCGTAACTGGTTTTTCCAAGTCAGCTTGAAAGGGCGTACTCTATTTTTTTGGATGATCGGTCGCTGATTGTTTCGCATCCAATATGGAACGCAGCTCCTGAATTTCCTCGTCCGATAAGGATTCCTTCTGGATGAACTGAACCAGCATCGATTTTAGAGCCCCACTGTAAATCCGCTCCAGAAATGACTGTGCCTCGGCGTGCTGGCATTCATTTTGCGAGTACAATGGATAAAACGTATAGACTCTTTGGTTTTGATTGACTCCAACGGCATTTTTTTGAACCAAACGATTCAAAAGAGTACGTACTGTTTTTGGATTCCAATCCGTTTGACCCTGCAAGGAGGAAATAATTTCGTTGGCCGTCAGCGGCGACTTTTCCCATAGCACATTCATGACTCGCCATTCCGCTTCTGAAATACTTGGCATAGATGCAGACACTGAAGTCTCCCCCTTTCGATAATCATGACTGAAAGAGCAAAGGCTAGTAGAGACCTTTCGCTTTCAAAATAGACAAGGTTATTCCTGCTGCTGCAGATCCATTCGCGTCATCTTCGTTTTGTATATTTGTAGCAAAGAAGTAGGTGCCTTCCTCGTTCTCTACATACCCGATAAACCAACCGTTCACATCTTTTTGATTGACGGTGCCCGTACCTGTTTTCCCGGAAAGAATCGACCCCGCTTTTTCCGATAACCGGATGGACTTTTTCACCGTCTGGATATTTTTATCTTGAAAGCCAAACTGGTTCGTATAGAACGCTTTTAATAATTGTACCTGCTCCACCGGAGAAATCTTCAAGGAAGATTCTATCCAATATTGGCCGATTCCACCAGATGTATTGTAATTTCCGTAGTTCAATTGTTCCAGAAAAACTTGAATCATATCCGGTGAGATGCTCTTATCCACCTCTTTAAAATACCAGTTCGTGGAGTTTCGCATCGCTGTAAACAGATTTTGATCCCGGTTCCACTGCTCATACGGATAGCGGATTCCATCCCATTTTAACAGGGAATCTTCGCTCGTAATCACATTGGCCTCCAAACCAAACAAGGAGAGAAAAATCTTGTAGGTGGAGTTCGGTGAAACTCGTTGTGTACTTCCTGTTTTGTTGTAAATCTGATACTCGTCGGCTTTCAAATCATATAAAACAAAGCTACCTTCATAGCCACGGAAATAGTTGTCTAAATCCTCGTAAATGGTTCGATCATCTTGAAAATGATAGCGACTGCGATCGTCGGCTAAAGCGGAACCAACAAGAACCTGACTGGCAACCAATATGCCCACCATGGAAAAAATAACAGTACTTTTCAACTGCAACAGCTTTGATTCGGCCTTGTGGGATGCGATTTTCTCGATTCGTTTTTTTACTGCCTTCTTGGACCCGTTTAACTGATTGGCCAAAACGACATTTCCGGCTCGACTTTCTTTATCCAAAAACTTAATGATGGTATGACCGTACTCCACATAATTTCGCTTGTCTAAAACGTTCAGTACTGCGACGTCACAAGCAATTTCCCGGTCCACTCGCATTTCTCGAAAAGCCAGCCAAACCAACGGATGGAACCAATACACAAGCTGATAGACGACAGTCACATAGTTCATCACGATATCATGGTTTTTTTGGTGCATCAGTTCATGCAAGAAAATATGCTTCATTTCATTAGTCGACAGCCACTCGCCAAAATGACTGGGGAGAACAACATACGTCGTAAAAACACCAAACGTCATCGGAGATTTGACCAGCCTGGATTGTGCTAGTACGATGCGCCGCGTTAGTTTTACATCTTTCTTGCATTGTTCAAATAAATCGAGGATTTCTTGATTGGTGATCACAGATGCCGTTCGCTTGATCTGCCGGATATTTAACCAGGCTGATACCGTGAACAATGCACAAACGATCATGCCGACTACCCATATGCTCACGAAAATCGTAGACAAGGAGTCCGGTGTATAGCGACTTACCGACAACGTTAAATCCTGTACCCAATTCGCATTTTCAAACACAGGAGCTTGGGCAGCTAGCGTAGTACCGCCAGCTTCATTACGCTGATTCATGCCTGAAACGAACAGATTCCCAAAATCAAAAAAGTAATTCGGGATAAAAACTGGCGTCAAGGCGACCAGCAAGAGAAACCACAAATTGTACTGCCATCGAGCCGACAGCTGTGAGTGAAATAGTTTTCGAATCAAGAAAATAAGGGCGATCGTGCAGGAAGAAACGATCAAGGTTATTACCACATGATTGACGAGCATGCTCCCTGTCTCCCTCCCCTCTTACACAGGCTATCTAATAAAAATAGAATCCGTATCAATTCTTTAGAGCAACAGGAACGCTCTTCAACCTGACAGGATTCTTCTCTTCGCGTAGCACAATTAGCTTCATTATGTCAAAAACGAGATCACGATACAAGCGATTCATGTTGCCAAGAAGACTTTCATCAATCGGAAGAAAAAAGAAAACACCTTCTTTCAAATAGGAAGAAGGTGTGTCCAACCTGATTTAGTTCGTTTTCAAAACATCGTGATCGACGTAACGCTCGCCGTTCAATTCGCTGATGACATTGATGGCAACCTTGGCGCCATCTCCCGAAGTAATGATTGTATGTACGCTTACGCCTGCGCACGTGCCTGCTGCCCAAATCCCTTCGATGTTCGTCTTCCCTTGTGCATCGACATCGACAACGGTTTTGATCCGTGGCTCTGTACCTTCTTTGGTATTTACCCCAATCGCTTCTGCCAAAGTCACGAGCGCACCCGTAGCGAGAATGACATGTTTCGTCTCAAAGCTGCCTTTTTCCGCTGTCTCTACGAGTAAGCCCTGCTCCGTTTTGGTAATGTTGCTCACTTGATCGGCTACCAGCTCCGCACCGAATTTCGCTGCCTGCTGCTTGCCGATCTCAATGAGATCTGGACCTGAGATTTCCATGATGCCGTAATGATTTTCCATCCACGCGCGCTTGGTCATGCTTTTGTCATTATCAATCAACAACGTCTTCTTACCTGCTTTTGCAGCAAACAATGCCGCACTTCCTCCTGCCGGGCCTGCTCCAATAATCACGATATCAAACAAAGAAATCTCTCCCTTCCAAAATAACTTTTACAACATAATTATATACTATATTTTTTAAAATTTCACAACATATTTACTAGCTTTACCGTGAATTTATTTTCTTCCCCTTTGCTCTTTTACCATTCTTCTGGTGTTTGAAATTAATTTTTTCACCCCAAGATGCTTCTCTTTTTTAGCCTTGTTTAGAGCTCTAACACTTATACACACCATTAATGAAGCGGAATCTTCAAATAAACATTTGATATTTTCAAAAGTTTATATTATTGTATTATTTGGTAAATATTTCAAATGGGAGGATTAAAATGATTGACTTTATTAAAAAAGGAAAAAAACTTTTTCTAACCTCACTTGCCTCAATGATGTTATTCAGCACTACTCTTACATCTAGTTTTGCTGCAGAGACCGATATATTAACCAAATCATCAGTTAATGAAATGCTTCAATACGAATTTTCCAGTGAAGTAATGACAGATGACAAAGATAGACTTGAAAAATCACTTACCGATACTTTCGAAAATCTTGACATAGTTCTAATTGGTATGAAACATGATAAGGATCTTCGAGAGGCATTTTTAGAAAAAACTACACTGGAAGATGAAGTTAGGAGAGATTTAGAGGAATATCTTTCAAGTAGTCAAGATGATGAAGCAGAACTCAACAAATTAATTCAAGACGTAAAAGACCAGATAGTAGAGAATCATTCAGTATTACCTGAAATAACAGAGGTACTGCTATTGCAAAGCAACTCTAGCATTAAAAGCGAAGAAAAAGTTCAAGCTACAATATTACCAATTCTACTAAGATTTGCGCTTAAAGAAGCAGTTAAGAAAAAAATGGGGAAAAAAATACAAAGAATGGCCTATGACGAATTCGAGGAAAGAATAGAGTCAGAGATATGGGCAGAAGTTGAAGCGTTGCACCAACAATATGACGGTGATATTGATTATGAAGGCCCAGAATCAAAAAACGCTAGAAATGGAATTAACCAGGGAGAGAAGGTTTTCAATATTATTAACAAGAGAAACAATAAAGACTTATTGAGATTTCACATGAAAAGAGTGGACGACGGTAGAAGCATTGACTTCCATTGGCATAAAAGAGATGATAATTTTAAGTGGCATCATGGTCAGACTCAAATTACGAGAAATAATCAATTTCCAGATCATTGGGGAGAAGATTAATCTATAGGTAACCCAATTTTCTCTTCTGCATTAAGGAGTGAATGACAATCGAACTTCGAATAGGCTTTGTGATTGGCAACAAAATTGATTGCAACAAAGTACGGGAAATTTTATACGCCCATGAAAACAAACAAACTGCATCTTGCAGGGTTGTATTAGACTTTATGGAGATGGACCCAGAGATTTTCTTAAATTGTCCCTTTTCTTCCACAAGAGAAGTACTCATTAAAGATCACGCTCAGCTTGAAGCTGAACTTTCCCAATTGTACGATTTTGTATGGGTCGAAGTATTAGGGGGGATTGAGAGGCACGGACACCCTTGCGTTACTATCTCTGAAACAGAATATGAAGGTAAGCTAATCCATACGTTAGACAAGAGAATGTTCATCTTTTTACGAGATATCATCAGTGACGATCAGGGGATACAACTGCTTGAGAAAATTAACCATGTCCCAAAACCATTACAATGGCTCGTCCTACCAAAAAAAGACGGCAAAACTCCACCCCCAGCGTATATTCTTGACGAAATGGAACAATGGGTTCACAAGTTAATTGCATACGAGGTAGAAAATAAATAGGAAAGGGCTATCTCAAACGTCTTGTAAACTGACCGATGAGATAGCCCTCTACTTTTACGAGAATCGTGTAATCCAGAATCGTCGGATGACCAATCCATCCTCGTCTGTACATTCCGACTCAAAGACGCCCCCGTTCTTCCGAATCGTTTTTTCCGATGCAACATTATCATAATCGCAAATCACCAATACTTCGTTTATACCCAACTCAGTCGTGATACCTAAGGCTTGCGCTAAAATTTCCGTCGCATACCCTTTGCGTCTCTCGGACGGCCGGATACCATATCCGATGTGCCCACTGTATTTGCGTAACCGCTCGTTGAGACGGTGCCGAATATTGACCGCACCCACAATTCGTTTATCCCCTGTTACCAACCAATACGTCGAATGAGGAACCCAGCCATCCGGAAGGTTTTCTTCGATGTTCTCACTATCCAAAAATTCCAGGTACGCAGGAAAATCGTAAGGTTCTCGATCGACCACCCACGGAACGATCGGCTCCCCACTTTCTTTCCACTCTTCATAAAAGGCGATATACTCTGCTTGTAATTCTGCACAAGGCTTCGTTAAATAAAGCTGCCCACCCATCGACTCCACTCTCCTTTCATATATTTCTGTAAAATTCTTTCTATTATATCGGCAAGGAGTGAGAGTTACTAGCCCTTTTCCCCTTCTTGAATCACTTCCATTTTGATTACCAAAAGCAGCGTAGGAAGAAGCGCATTTCCAGTCCAAGCGCCTCTGGAGCCCGACCCAGCGTAGGAAAAAATGGCGGGGAATTTCAGCTTCACTGATATGAACGAGGACTGTCAATAGCATGACGGCCCCGTTTTTTCTTTATTC
>NZ_JBFEFW010000020.1:0-120711 GCF_047229145.1 Brevibacillus jepli | reverse complement strand
TTGATAGGTTCGGTGTGGAAGCGCGGTAACGCGTGGAGCTGACGAATACTAATCGGTCGAGGACTTATCCACAAATTTAGCAATTGATCATGCAGATCCAGTTTTCAGGGAATAAAAGAAACCTTCTTGCTTATGATAGCAGGAAGGTTTTTTCGTGTTGAAAATGCATTGTCATAGAAAACTAATAGGGATCGGAAGGCAACGAGGGAAGAGGCATAGGATGATTTCGTTGGAAATGCTTCTTAATAACTGAAGGAAAGGTATTTGTGTGATAATCCAAAAAATGTTCGACTAAATATCGCTCGACAAGTCCGTGAGACAGCGTCAACTCTCCCCACCACTCGGTTTCATAGCGGCAAAGCATGCTGAGTAAATAAAGAAGCAAGTAATGACTTGCCCATTCAGGAAGAGGTAGTGAAGAAGCAGAACCATTCCAAAAAAAGAGGATGTTGTTATGTAAACGAAATAATGGGTGTTGATCGAGTTCAGACAGGGCACACTGAGGAAGGGTCAGTTCCTTTATGTTTTTGCCCATTTCCCCGTTTAGCTTTTCCAGATTGCAAAAAGACGGGGTTAGCCTACGAATATACTGGATAAAGGTCTCTGTAGAGTATGATAAAGGCCCATCCATTTTTTCGGGAAAGGTAATACGAACCATATCATCACGGCTTATTTGATCAATTCTCAAGGGTATCCAGTTACATGGTTTATCAGTAGCAATACGATAACTATCACTGACGATGGGAATGGATGAAAATAAATCATGGACCAGATAGCGGTCTTGTAAAGGTGAAAGCTGGAATGCTTGAGCTAATTGCGCAAAAAAACCTTCCTTTTGTGGACGAATTTCGTCCTCCATCAGCAAGTAGGCGTTTCGTTTGAGCTTTCTTGTCGTTACACCATGCTGAAGTACACGACTGTTTTGAGGATAATATGGATCACGGGTCAACAACATCCCTTTCAACAAATGAGAGCATCCATAAAACAGCAATAATGGCTGGATGGACAGGTCAGCAACAGCGGAGGTCGTATAAAAATGTCTGGCTTGCTTCCATAGAAAGAGGAAACGGGAGCTTTGTTGAAAAGCGAGTCGATCAGCATGCTCAACTCCCATGTCATGGTAGCAGGCGGCCAAGTATTTTCGGGCAGTTGGTTCTGTCTCTAAATAGCGTAATGTTTTCCAAGCGTTATCCATCGTAACCACCTTTACCAATTTTCGTAATATGTATAAGTTTTCCTATTTGTTTTTTGATTTATCTGTCTAATCGATTCTATAACCGAACGATATACTCATTTCTTGACAGTAAATTAAGCCGTTTGTTAAACTGTCTTAAACCATTCGCCGAGAGGAGCTTTCAACTGTGCGGGAAGACAAATTTGTTAAAGAGGGTTTAACGTTTGATGATGTATTGCTCATTCCAGCAAAATCTGAAGTTTTGCCAAGGGATGTTGATCTTAGAGTACAATTGAGTGAAAATGTGAAGCTGAATATTCCCCTGATCAGTGCTGGTATGGACACCGTTACGGAGTCTGGACTAGCGATCGCGATGGCACGCCAAGGTGGTATCGGGATTATTCATAAAAACATGACGATCGAGCAACAAGCAGGCGAAGTCGATCGTGTAAAACGCTCAGAAAGTGGCGTTATTACCAACCCATTCTCTTTGACACAAGAACACACAGTCGAAGAAGCAAATGCTCTCATGGGCAAATATCGTATCTCTGGTGTTCCGATTGTCGATGACAATCAAAAGCTGATCGGAATTCTTACTAACCGCGACCTTCGCTTTGTGCATGACTTCTCCATTAAAATCAAAGAGGTTATGACCAAGGAAAATCTGGTGACGGCTTCTGTGGGTACTACTTTGCAGCAAGCTGAAGCGATTTTGCAAAAGCATAAGATCGAGAAGCTCCCTTTGGTAGATGAGAACAACACTCTGCGGGGACTCATTACGATTAAAGATATTGAAAAAGCAATTCAATACCCACATGCTGCAAAAGATGCGCAAGGCCGCTTGTTGTGTGGAGCTGCTGTAGGAGTATCAGCGGATACATTTGAGCGTGCAGCAGCACTGGTACAAGCTGGCGTGGACGTATTGGTGATCGATACCGCACATGGGCATTCTAAAGGCGTAATTGAAACGGTAAAAGCAGTTCGCAAGGAATACCCAACGCTCACCATTGTGGCAGGGAACGTTGCGACTGGACAAGCTACTCGTGATCTGATCGAAGCTGGCGCATCTGTGGTGAAGGTGGGTATCGGTCCTGGTTCCATTTGTACAACTCGTGTCGTAGCAGGTATCGGTGTTCCGCAAATTACAGCGATCCACGATTGTGCGCAAGTAGCGCGAGAGTACAATATTCCAATTATTGCCGACGGCGGCATTAAATACTCCGGTGATTTGCCAAAAGCGATTGGTGCAGGTGCTTCTGTGATCATGATCGGCAGTCTGTTCGCTGGAACAGAAGAAAGCCCGGGCGAATTCGAGATTTTCCAAGGTCGTCGTTTCAAGGTGTATCGTGGAATGGGATCGATTGGAGCGATGAAGGCAGGCAGTAAGGACCGTTACTTCCAAGAGAACGCACAAAAGCTCGTTCCGGAAGGGATCGAAGGACGCGTTCCTTACAAAGGGCCATTGGCGGATGTAACCTATCAGCTAATTGGTGGATTGCGTGCCGGTATGGGATACTGCGGAGCGAAAACAATCGAAGATTTGATTCAAAACTCCCAATTTGTCCGTATTACGGGTGCAGGCTTGCGTGAAAGCCACCCACACGATGTGCAAATTACAAAAGAATCACCAAACTATTCGATTTCCTAAGCGAAAAACAGTACGAAAGACCTACGTCCCCTTTCTTTTTAAAAGAGAGGGGATTTTTACTAGCCACATATATGTGGAAATAGGAGGAAACACGCTTCAAGCCACCCTGTAACCTATGGTAAACTTACAATTGTGTGCCTTGTGTCAAGAAAAAATGAAATCGACAGAAATAGGAGAGTGAGAGATTACATGAAGCGAAAGACATGGACAAAGCGATTGACAGGTCTGTTCCTTTCTGTCGCTGTTTTTGCTACAGCAATGGGTGGAACGGTTTCAAAGGTGGAAGCCGCCCCTGTAGCATCTCAAGCGAATTTACAATTGGTAGCGAAGTCTGCCATTCTTGTTGACGCAGAGACAGGAAGGGTTCTCTATAGTAAAGATCCGGACGTAGCCCTTCCGCCTGCGAGTATGAGTAAAATCATGTCTGAATATCTCGTCCAAGAAGCCATCAAGCAAAAGAAAATCAGTTGGGATGATGTTGTCCCAGTAAGTGAATATGCGTTCTATATCGCCAAAATTTCCGATGCATCTGGTGTGTACCTGAATTTAGGAGAATCATTTACTGTTAAACAGTTGTACGAAGCGATGGCAATTGTTTCTGCCAACGACGCAACCGTACTTTTGGCAGAGAAGATTGCAGGCAGTGAGCCAGCCTTTGTTGAAATGATGAACAAAAAAGCAGTAGAGCTAGGAATGAAAAATACCTCATTCGTCACTTCTACTGGTTTGCCAGCAAATGAGTTGGGCCCATACTCAGTCAAGACTGATCAAACGGAAAACCTGATGTCTGCTCGAGATTCGGCGATCCTCGCACGTGCTCTGATTCGTGATTTTCCCGAGGCGTTGGAAATTTCCAAAAAACCAAGCTTCAAATTCCGCACAGGCACCCCAAATGAGTGGAGTAAGAAAAGCTACAACTGGATGCTGCCGGGTCTAATTAGCTACTATCCAGGCGTAGACGGATTGAAGACAGGTTATACCCAAGCAGCAGGCTATTGCTTTACAGGTACAGCAACTCGCGACAACATGCGTTTGATTAGCGTAGTGATGAATACAGAAAGCGATACACAGCGCTTTTCTGAGACAAGAAAACTGTTTGACTACGGATTTGGCAATTTCAAACTCACGAAGCAAATGGACAAGAATGTACCAGTTAAAGGTTTTGAAACAGCTCCTGTGAAAAATGGTGTTGAGGTAACCGTGCCAGCCGTTACAGGTAGCGAAGTGAAAATGATCACCAAAATCGGTACCGAAACAAAGTTCACGCCAACTGTTACTTTCCAAGATCTAACCGCACCGATTCAGCAAGGACAAGTTATCGGTAAGGTCGTTTTGAAAGAAGAAGGTATCAAGGATTCGGATTACTTGCAGCCTGAAGACGCAGCAAAAGCAGGTGTGGATGTCGTAGCAGGTCAGGCAGTAGAGGAAGCCAGCTGGATTCGTCTGTTCTTCCGCAGTATTATAGAATTCTTCAGCAATCTGTTTAGCAGTGGAACAGGAAATTAATTAACTATTGTTTTTCCTTACATCTATCGTTTACAATGACGGTAACAGGAACCATAACACCACATAACAGTTTCGGTTCTGACTCATGATGTAGGGGGTAATGACATGGTACAAGTAGGAACATCCCGCGTTAAAAGAGGTATGGCTGAAATGCAAAAGGGCGGCGTGATCATGGACGTCGTGAATGCTGAGCAAGCGAAAATTGCGGAAGCAGCAGGTGCTGTTGCTGTAATGGCTTTGGAGCGTGTACCGTCTGACATTCGTGCAGCAGGTGGAGTTGCTCGTATGGCGGACCTTAGCATTGTTGAGGAAGTACTGAAGGCTGTTTCGATCCCTGTTATGGCTAAAGCTCGTATCGGTCATTTTGTAGAAGCGCGTGTTCTCGAGTCACTGGGTGTGGACTACCTCGATGAGAGTGAAGTATTGACTCCCGCAGATGACTTGTACCATATAAATAAAAAAGAGTTCACTGTACCGTTCGTATGTGGTGCCCGTGATCTGGGTGAAGCCCTCCGCCGTATCGGGGAAGGTGCATCCATGATCCGCACAAAAGGTGAGCCAGGAACCGGAAACATCGTAGAGGCTGTTCGTCATATGCGCACCATGATGTCCCAAATCCGTAAAGTGCAAGCAATGTCTTACGATGAGCTGATGGCAGAAGCCAAAAACCTGGGTGCCCCATACGAGCTGCTTGAAGAGGTGCACAAAACCGGTAAGCTGCCAGTCGTGAACTTCGCAGCAGGTGGAGTCGCAACACCAGCAGATGCAGCACTGATGATGCAATTGGGCTCTGATGGCGTATTCGTAGGCTCTGGTATCTTTAAATCAGAGAATCCAGAGAAGTTTGCTCGCGCGATTGTAGAAGCAACTACCCACTACACGGATTACGAACTGATTGCTCGCGTATCCAAAGGCTTGGGGACAGCAATGCCGGGAATCGAAATCTCCAAAATCCGTGAAGCTGATCGCATGCAAGAGCGCGGCTGGTAAGGTGAGTAGCATGAAAATCGGCGTACTCGCTCTACAAGGAGCTGTAGCAGAACATTTGCGTATGCTAGAAGAGGTTGGCGCGACAGCCGTCCCGGTCAAAAGAGTAGAAGAGCTGGATGACCTCGATGGACTCGTCATTCCCGGTGGGGAAAGCACCACGATTAGCAAGCTAATGCACAAGTATGGATTCATGGAGGCGGTTCAAGAGTTCGGTAAGGCGAACAAGCCGATCTTCGGAACTTGCGCAGGAGCGATTCTTCTGGCCAAACGGATTCAAGGACAAGAGGATTGCCATCTAGGGCTAATGGATATCAAAGTGGAGCGGAATGCTTTTGGTCGCCAAAAGGAAAGCTTTGAAGTCACGATGCCTGTAGCGGGTGTGGCAGCCGATTACCCGGCAGTGTTTATCCGAGCACCGTATATCATGGAAGTGGGCGATAACGGTCAAGTATTGGCAAAGCACGAAGACAAGATCGTGGTTGCTCGAAGCGGTCACTATTTGGCAGCAGCCTTTCACCCAGAATTGACTAAAGATACAAGACTGCACAAATACTTCCTCGACATGGTCAAGGAATACAGAAGCTAAATGGTACGAAATATAATTACGAAAGATCGGCCGTAAAAAGGTGCCGATCTTTCTTTTTTAGGGAAAGATCGTGGTTGGCTGCTCTTTACATACGTATAGAACCTGTAGTACAGTTAACAATAATAGTATTCATGAATGAGAATGCGATGATGAGAACAAGTACTTCGCAAGAGCCAGGCTTAGAGAGTCGGTGGTAGGTGCAAACCGATCCGGTTGTGTGAAGGAATCCATCTCGGAGTGGCAAAGGAACAACTTTGCCCGGAACCGTCCCGTTATGACGGAAGAGTGGACATATGCATGAAGGATTGCTGCATGTGTCAACGAGGGTGGCAACGCGGGTATACAACACTCGTCCCTTACCAGGGGACGGGTGTTTTTTGTTTTTTTCAATACGATTCGGAGGGATTTACACATGTTGGACGTAAAAGTATTGCGCCAGGATTTAGAAGAAGTAAAACGCCGTTTGGCTCATCGCAATGAGGATATTTCTGCGCTGGATCAATTCGTAGAAGTAGATGAAAAACGTCGTCAAGTCATCCAAGAAGCAGAAGCACTGAAAAATAAGCGTAACACGGTATCCGAGCAAGTAGCGGTCATGAAACGCAATAAAGAAAATGCGGATCATCTGATCGCTGAAATGAAGGAAGTAAACGAGCGCATCAAGGCGTTGGATGAAGAGCTTCGCCAACTGGACGAACAGCTGGACTTCATTCTGCTGAGCCTCCCGAATCTGCCGCACGAAAGCACACCAATTGGTACTTCTGAAGACGATAACATTGTTGCGTGGACATGGGGTGAGCCACGTGCATTCGACTTCGAGATTAAGCCGCACTGGGAGCTGGCTAGCCAAGCAGGCATCCTCGATTTTGAAACTGCTGCCAAGGTAACAGGTAGCCGCTTTGTTTTCTATAAAGGATTGGGCGCACGTCTGGAGCGCGCATTGATGAACTTCATGATGGATTTGCACGCGAACGAGCATGGCTATGAGGAAGTGATCCCGCCATATATCGTAAACCGTACGAGTATGACGGGAACTGGCCAATTGCCTAAGTTCGAAGAGGATGCGTTTAAAATCGAAGGACCTGATTACTTCCTGATTCCAACCGCAGAGGTGCCAGTTACGAACATGCATCGAGATGAAATCATGGATGGAGCGGATCTCCCTCGCTACTACACTGCTTTCAGCGCATGTTTCCGTTCGGAAGCAGGGTCTGCTGGCCGCGATACACGTGGACTGATTCGTCAGCATCAATTCAACAAGGTTGAGCTGGTGAAATTCGTGAAGCCAGAAGAATCTTATGATGAGCTCGACAAGCTGGTGAAAAACGCCGAGAAGGTGCTTCAGCTGCTTGGCTTGCCATACCGTGTTCTGAGCATGTGCACAGGCGATCTTGGATTTACGGCTGCGAAGAAATTCGACCTGGAGGTTTGGATTCCGAGCGGCGACACATACCGTGAAATCTCGTCTTGCTCGAACTTTGAAGATTTCCAAGCGCGCCGTGCGAATATCCGATTCCGCCGCGATACGAAATCGAAGCCAGAATTTGTGCATACACTCAATGGCTCTGGTCTGGCGATTGGACGCACAGTAGCAGCGATCTTGGAAAACTACCAAGAGGCAGACGGAGCGATCGTGATTCCAGAAGTTCTTCGTCCGTACATGGGCGGAGTAGACAAAATCGCACCGAAGCAATAAGCGAGAGATTTGGAAAGCAGCTCTTGATCCATAGCGGGTCAGGGGCTGTTTTATTTTGTGTACTAATACAGGTGGAATTTTTTAAAAAACGTATTGCACTGTACTAATCTCTGTTATATAATAAAAACAAATTTTAAGAATATTGTTTTAATACAGAATTGGAGGGAATGGAGAATGGACTGCTATCGGTGTGAAGGAAACGGCGAGCAAAATTGCCCAAGATGTGGAGGCGTTGGTCTGGATGCCAACGGAACGGCTTGCCACAATTGCTTGGGAGACGGGCATGTATGCTGCAGCCATTGCAGTGGCAGCGGGTATCAGGAGTAAGAGCATTTTTTTTGTAACTTCTGTTATATAATAAAATTATTTTTATTAATCTGTACCATAATAACTTTAACTTTTGATTGAGGGAGGAGGAGCTGTTTTGACTACTGTACCAACGAATCCATATCCGCTGGAGGTTCAGATTTCCGGCGAGATGCACCCGGGTTATCAAGATATCCTGACACCAGAAGCGATTCAATTTGTAATGAAGCTGGAGCAAAGGTTTGGAGACAGACGCAAACAATTGCTGGCCAAACGCGTGGAGCGTCAATTGCAGATCGATGCGGGTCAACTGCCCGATTTTCTACAGGAGACAGCGGACATTCGCAAAGGAGATTGGACTGTTGCCCCATTGCCGCAAGATTTGCAGGACAGACGGGTGGAGATTACGGGACCTTCTGGAGATCGGAAAATGGTCATCAATGCACTGAACTCAGGTGCTCGGCTTTTCATGGCGGACTTTGAGGACGCGAACTCGCCGACCTGGGAGAACACGATACAAGGCCAAATCAATATGAAGGATGCGGTGCGCCGCAATATCTCTTACATCAGTCCAGAAGGCAAATCATACACCCTCAATGAAAAGACAGCGGTTTTGATCGTGCGTCCTCGTGGCTGGCATCTTGATGAAAAACACATCCTCCTCGATCAAAAGCCGATCTCTGGCAGCTTGTTTGACTTCGGACTTTACTTTTACCACAACGTAGATGCTCTTATTGCTAATCAGACAGCACCGTATTTCTACTTACCGAAACTGGAGAGCCACCTAGAAGCTCGCCTTTGGAACGACGTCTTTCTTTTCGCGCAGGATGAATTAAATATTCCACGGGGAACGATTCGTGCGACAGTACTGATCGAAACGATTCTCGCAGCTTTTGAGATGGATGAAATCCTGTACGAGCTGCGCGAGCATAGTGCGGGACTGAATTGCGGGCGTTGGGACTACATTTTCAGCTATATCAAAAAGCTGCGGAGTCAGCCGGATGTCGTCACGCCGGATCGTGCGCAGGTAACGATGACCGTCCCATTCATGAAAGCATACACCACGCTGGCGGTGAAGACATGCCATAAGCGGATGGCACCCTGCATTGGCGGAATGGCCGCACAAATACCAGTAAAAAATGATCCTGTACAAAATGCTGAAGCCATCGCCAAAGTGCGCGCTGACAAAGAACGGGAAGCGTACGACGGACATGATGGAACTTGGGTTGCTCATCCTGGGCTGGTGCCCGTAGCCATGGAGGTATTCGATAGGTTGATGAGAGAGCCGAACCAAATCTGGTATAAACGCGAAGACGTAGACGTATCGGCTAGTCATCTGCTGGCAGTTCCCGAGGGCACGATTACTGAAGCGGGTGTCCGTACGAACATTAGCGTAGGCTTGCAGTACATCGAGGCGTGGCTGCGAGGCTCTGGGGCTGTCCCGATCAACAATCTGATGGAGGATGCGGCTACTGCGGAAATTTCGCGAGCACAAGTTTGGCAATGGATTCGCCATCGTCACGGAGTTTTGCAGGATGGTAGAAAGGTGACGGAAGGATTAGTGAAACAGTTGCTGAGTGAGGAACTGCAAGCGATCAAACAAGCAATTGGCCAAGAGAAGTACGAGAACAGCAAATATCAGATTGCTGGAGAGCTGTTCCTGCAATTGGTAACCACAGACGATTTTGAAGATTTCCTAACCGTACCGGGCTATCGCTATTTGTAAAAATAAAAAAGAGTGGGGGAAATGAAAATGACCAAACAAAACAAGCAGGAAGCGATTCAACAGGTGGAGCAAAGCTGGCAGGGGGAGCGTTTTCAAGGGATTACACGCCCGTATGCGGCAGAGGATGTCGTGCGCTTGCGCGGTTCCGTGCAGATCGAGCATACGCTGGCTCGTCTAGGGGCAGAGCGTCTGTGGAACCTGTTGCATACCGAGCATCATATTAAAGCGTTGGGGGCTTTGACCGGGAATCAAGCGATTCAGCAGGTAAAGGCAGGATTAAAAGCAATTTATTTGAGTGGCTGGCAGGTAGCCGCTGATGCCAATCTGTCGGGTCAGATGTATCCTGATCAAAGCCTCTACCCGGCAAACAGTGTTCCACAGGTCGTGAAAAGAATTAATCAGGCATTGCAGCGCGCTGATCAGATCGATCAATCAGAGGGTGGTACTGACACGCATTGGTTTGCTCCGATCGTAGCAGACGCAGAAGCGGGCTTTGGTGGGCCACTGAACGTCTTCGAATTGATGAAGGGTATGATTGAAGCGGGAGCAGCAGGTGTACATTTTGAAGACCAGCTGGCTTCTGAGAAAAAATGCGGCCATATGGGCGGAAAGGTACTCATTCCAACGCAAGCAGCTGTGCGTAATCTGATTTCCGCCAGATTTGCGGCGGATGTGATGGGAGTACCGACCCTTATCGTGGCACGTACCGATGCCAATGGCGCTTTCCTGATTACCAGTGACATCGACGAGCAGGATAAACCATTCCTGACAGGAGAACGTACAGCAGAAGGATTCTTCCGTCTACGCGGCGGCTTGGATGCAGCAATCGCCCGTGGTCTTGCGTACGCTCCTTACGCAGATTTGATCTGGTGCGAGACTTCTGAGCCAAATCTGGAGGAAGCACGTCGTTTTGCCGAAGCGATTCATGCCAAATATCCGGGCAAGCTGTTGGCGTACAATTGCTCTCCTTCGTTTAACTGGAAAAAGAAGCTGGATGAAAAGTCCATTGCGCGCTTCCAAGAAGAGCTTGGCGAGATGGGCTACAAGTTCCAATTCGTCACACTCGCAGGCTTCCACTCCCTAAATTACAGCATGTTTGAACTGGCGCGTGGCTATCGTGATCGCGGAATGGCTGCCTATTCCGAATTGCAGCAGGCTGAGTTCGGCAGTGAAGTGTATGGCTATACGGCGACACGCCATCAGCGTGAAGTGGGTACTGGCTATTTCGATGAGGTGGCACAGGTTATCTCCGGGGGCAATTCCTCTACGACTGCCCTCAGCGGGTCGACGGAAGAGGAGCAGTTTGCTCATAACTAAACAGGAAAAGAGAAGGACTAGGGCTTGTTTTCCCTAGTCCTTTATTTGCCAAATAAGGTGATTCTTTTTATAATGGAACCAAAGAATGAATGTCCCCGTAGCTCAGCAGGATAGAGCAACGGTTTCCTAAACTGTAGGTCGGAGGTTCGAATCCTCTCGGGGACGCCATCACAGGAAAAAGCCTTGTATCAAGGTTTTTTTGCTTTTAGTGGGGTTAAAATGGACTCACAGTTCATCCTTTAAAAATGGATAGACTGTTGCTCCATACCTTGCGAAACTGTTGTTACATTTGACTAATCCAACAGACCCGCTTCCTCCGACAGTCGAACTCAGGAGGCTATTAAGATGGTGACTGAAAAAGGAACAGAAAAACGGAAGGGAAAACGTATTGTACTTGAACGAAACCAATCGTTCACTGACTATCCGACAACTAATCTGTGTCAAATGAGCATCGCAGAAGCGTTCAAGCTATTCGTAAGCGTAAAAGAATCTGAAAACGTAAAACCTCGAACAAAAGCGGAATACCATGTTCAGTTTGGGTATTTTCGAGAATGGTTGAACTCAAACTACTCCGAACCTCTAAACGTACAAGATATTAGCTCCTCAATTATTCGCTCATACATCAATTACTTGGCATATGAAAAGATTCGTTATGAAGGTGTTGACCACAGAGTGATCAATGATGTGCGCGGGTTGTCTCCGTACTCTGTTAACATTCGCATACGATTCCTAAAAGCATGGTTTAATGTACTGGTAAAAGAACAGATGCTCATTAAGAATCCAGCAAATAGTATCAAACTGATGAAGGTCGAAATAGACACAAAGCAGTCTTTGAGCGAGGAAGAAGTTCGTCTTCTATTGCAACAGCCAAATCAAAAATCATTTGCTCAATTTAGAGACTTCGTGATGATTATGCTATTCATTGACAGTGGGATGAGAGTACAAGAGGTTTGTTCTCTGGACATAGAAGATATTGATTTTGCCTCTCGTTGCATCAACTTGCCAGCAGTAAAGAATAAAAATCGTAAAAACCGTATTATTCCTTTATCAAATCAAATGAGCCGCTTACTCCAAGAATTGTGTAGCGATACCCAGCGGTACTTTGATACCAAAGTCGTATTTGTTAGCAATTTCGGTGAACGGTTGACCGCAGACGGTATACGAACGAACTTAACCAAATACGCAAAGAAAGCGGGAATCACTCGCTCAGTCACCCCACATGCTTTCCGCAGATTCTATGCCAAGCATTCCGCACTAAACGGTATGGATATATTCACTTTACAGCGGGTTCTTGGTCATGCCGACATTACGACGACACGACGATACGTTCAATTGGGTAAAGACGACTTAATCACTCAGCACAATCAATTTAGTCCGCTCGCAAACGTTATTCGAGCCAAAAATTATAAATGAACATATCAATCGATTTAAGTGAGGTCAAGGCTATTACCAAGAGAAGAATCATAAGATAAGCAAAGGCAGTGGCAAGAGTTCGCGAAGTATCGCGAACTCTTTTTGAAGGTGGCTTGACAATATTGTCGAAAGTATTACTCTATGTAACTGAAAAACGAACGAATCGGAGTATAAAATGAACTTTATAGAAAAATGGCTTCACATTATCAGAAATTGTAACTTTGACAACACATATAAAATGGCTTGGGCAAAGGCAATTACTGAAATTGCTATTGAACATGAAGCATCTTACGAATCCAATGAGAAAGTAGAAATCCAACTTCGAGATATTGCTAAGAACGTTCTTCGTTATTATTTCGAGCAGACGATCTTTTTTGATCTTCAACAAAGCGGAAATCCTAATAAACCACCAATGATGGTATCGATAGCGAAAGGTTTGATTGCTTCGTTTAAGGCGCATTCAGACTCTACAAAGCCCGTTAAATGGTTTAGGGCTAATATTGAGTCACTTTGCCTAAAGGAATATGAGAAATCCGTCAGCGCGGCTGTGAGAGCGTTAAAGGCAGATGTTAGCTACCGTTTCTTACGGATTGAAGGCAAAGAAGTCGATGGCGTTTACGAATATGAGCAAAAAGCAGATAGTCTATTCATAGATGCAGAAAATTTATATGCACTTAGGCAAAATAAGCTGATTGTACTCGATGCGATAAATTATCGTTGGACTCAGATGCTGGAGAATTTTAACCATTCACCAAGGCTTTCAAAGAAGGTTAGGATAATCGACGAAGATCAAGTACAGCGGAAACCCCTTGGCAAATTTTCACGTTATCTTGAAGCCGAAAATCCAGAGTTTCTGTGCTTCTTGTGTGGATTAAAAGTTGAGGGGGAGACGCCTGCTATCGATCATGTGATACCTTGGAGTTACTTGTATTCGGATGACTTATGGAATTTGGTCTATTCTCACCAAACATGCAATAGCAGTAAGTCCAACGTGATACCAAATGAAGAAATGATTCAACTACTCGAAGCGAGAAACATTGTTCTACATCAACGATTAAAGCAAAATGAGATGCTGGATAAGCATGTTTCCGAACTCGAACTAGCTATAGAAAAAAATCTTGTGCGTAAATTTTGGATAGCTTGTCAGGGATAGATGTAATAGAGCGGAGGAAGCAGGTTGAAGGTATACAACAAGTTAGTTCGCGATAAGATTCCTCAGATTATCGAGAGTAACGGAAAGCAATGTTCTGTTAGAGTGCTTGATGATGCTAAAAATGATGCTGCGTTAAAGATAAAGATGCAGGAAGAACTTAATGAGTTTCTTGAAGCGACAGAGCCAGGACAACAGATGGAGGAACTAGCCGATCTGTTAGAGGTAGTGTATGCCTTCGTGCAGAACAAAGGAGTAGGATTGGAGGAACTTGAGCGTATTCGTCAGGAAAAGTATGTAGAACGCGGCGGGTTTCAACAAAGGATTTTCTTGCAGGGTGTCGAAGGGTGAATCAAATTAGTTTCTAAGGGAGGGGAAGAGAAAATGAAGCATTTGCTTATCAAATATGTTCAACCACAAGAAATCAATAACCATGTTGACCCTAACTTTACTTACCTTACATACGGTGATAGCGGAGCGAGAGGTTCATTAATCTCAAAGAAAACCACACAAGGCTCATATGTATTTTTTCACACTTCATACAACAACAAAGAGTATATTACTGCGTATTTCTACATTGAAAAGGTTCTTGAAATAGGGGTAAATCAAGCTGAGATTGCAAATTTAAAATCCGATGCAAAGAATGATGAAGTTGTAATTATTGGTAACAGGGATTTTTCGAAGATTCTATCCTATCCACTTCCCTTTGATAAGAGGGTTGTGGAAAGACTCCAATCGTTAAATATTGATCTGAGTAAGGTTGATCGTGGGGAACAATCAGAACTGAAGACTATATCTGATTCAACAAGAACTCATCGCGAATTGACAGATGAAGAAGTAGATTGGCTAATAAGCGAATGTTCAAACAGAGGGTAATTACGATTTGATTAAATGGCATTGAAGACCTCTCATGTTAAAAGAGGTCTTCTTTTTAGTTCTCAATAAAATTCAGATTCAATTGAGTGATGCTTTGATGGAGGATACTTCGGCGTAATTCGAAGATTACCTTTCGTATCGGTATTAAAAATAAGATCGGATTTCGGTGTAGGAGTGTTATAAATGCTGTTATGGGGACTAAGGGCGGTCTGTCTGTTAACTCAGCCCCCATCAGCTTTTTTGAACTCACTTGTCACTTTCTAGTTTCTTTAATTCAGCGTACAATGTAGCCTTTGGTATCCCAGTGGACTTAATGATCTCGCTTACTGTCAGTCTGTTAGACCCTCTCTCGGCGTACAGTTTCAATGCACGTTTGATGATACTTGCATCCTGTGCAGGACGCCCCATATGAGTTCCCTTAGCCTTGGCGCGTTCTCTGCCCTCTGTAGTACGGTCTACGATTAAGTCGCGCTCAAATTGTGCGAAAGAGCCTAACATGTTAAACATCAGTGACTGCATGGGAGTAGCTTTATCTAAGGCTACAAAGTGTAGATTGTCCTTCAAGAACTTCACATTGACACCTCTTGTTAACAAGTCATTGACGATGTTGTTAAGGTCGATAATGGAACGAGCTAGACGGTCTATCTTGGTTACAACAAGCGTATCGCCTTCTGACATTACTTCTAATAATTCTTTTAGTGCAGAACGCTTCTCTGTAGATGTTCCAGTCATCTGCTCATGATAGATGTTAATACAGCCCGCTTCTTTAAGGAGGTGTTTCTGAGTCTCTATTCCGTTGTCTTGACCCACTGTTGAAGTTCTAGCATAGCCGTACATAGTCATCGTCAATCACTCCATTTAGTACAAATGTTAACAAACTTCTACACCATTAATTTTAGACTATCTTTTGGACATATTCAAGTCTTAATCTTATAGACTTATAGACTGTTTTTGGGCTATGGCAGAAGTCTAAACTTCTGGACTAATGTACGATATTACCTACAATAGATTATTTATCTCTTTACTCTCTGGAACTCAATGGGTTTTAAGCACAATCAGCCATTCAACTATTTACTTAATCAGTACAAGTATCAACCAATGAGTGATCGAGCAGTGAGCTTACGCGTCAATCACATCAACAACGTCAACGCGCAAACAATATATCAAGTTAGCTGACTAAACTCTCATACTGTTTCCTTGGCAACATATCATTCAATTCCTTTTTTTCAAAGAAGTACAATATACAAGACTTAAAATCATGAGACTCATTAATCGTCAAAACATTTGAAACGTCAACAGTAATATCAATATTTAAGCGATACAGATTAGGTTTATGACGTTGCAACCCTTTTCCGCCTACTGGCTTCCTGTTACGTGCAACAGCTTCAATAACACCTAAATCAATCAACTTGATTACTTGGTTTCTTGCTGTTTTTTCAGTTACGCCTGTGGCTGATGCAATCATTGAAAACGGCATATAAAAAACGCCCTGCATATTCGCATGGCGTTTAGAGTGCTTCAGCAGTGCATATGTGATTAGTTTCTGATTTTTCTCAGGACACTTTTCAATAATCCATTTCAATTCGTTTAGAGTAACTGTTAAGTCCTTGTTGCCGCCGCATAAATTATAGTCCTTCTCATAAACGTCTCGAACAATTAAGTCAATGTCCTTGTAACAATCGCTTAGCTTTGTTGTATATGAACCAGGATTTTGCGAGTCCATCCAACCATACAATTCGGTTTTGCATTCGTCTCGTTCGTATCCACAGTATTTGAGATACCTACAGATCAAGAATGTTGAGTTGTGTCGGCTACCTTGTACTTGTAATCCTTCGGTTAGAAGCTTCTTCGCTCGCTCAATCGAATAATCTTCTGACTGTTCATGATTCGTCAGCGGCACAAATGGACTGATTGCATCTTCTGCTTTAATCAAATTTTTCGTATCAATCTTCTGTTTATCTGTGTCATTGATCTCAAGTAGGTCTAACACTTGCTGACTATCTATCTTGTTAATCGTTAGCAGATACGCTTCTGATTGTTGCTTGCCCATCACATTAAAATCATCGTCAATGAATCCACAATACTTTCCTGTCTTCTGATGAATGCCTAGCGGTAACTTGACACCTTGACTGCTAGTAACCCTAAACTCAACCTTGTTACCAGTGTCAGAGTGTTCAACAACATCTGACATTTGAATCACATAATTGAAGAATCTTTTTGCATTGTCAACTTTTATCAGGTCTTCGAAGAATATATCGATGTGATAGCCCTTATTACCACTAAAGCTGATGTGATGTTCGATATTCAATTCGTTCAATGTATTTGCAACCTTACCTGTAACCCATTTTGCTTTGGGTGGATAATGAAAATCTACGTCAAATGTCATGAACCTTGTTGTTTGTTCGCCGCTGAACGTGCCAACAGTAAATTTACCAGTGAGATGTTGTTCAAAGTGCCAATCATTCAATTTTGGCGTCTTCTTTCCTTGATTATTTGTTCGCCCTGCAATACATGTAATGTAACCTTGCTTAGACTGCCTTAAATATCTGCCTGTCTGTACGATATACAGATCATCGAGTTTTTTGATTATATCCTTTTGCATTAGTGAACGCCCCTTTGAATTATCAATTGTCTTTTTAAATTATCAGCATGTACATTAAAAGGGACTCAACAAGTCGCCTTGTTAAGTCCTCTGTAGATTGATTCTTGAAACTCTCCACTCATCTAACGCATCATGCAACGCTAGACTTTTTTCGTAAAGCCAAAACTGTTTCATAGTTCTGTGATGGAATGCAGTACAAATGTACGCGAAACCTTTATTCTTCAAGTACGTTTGCAGGTTCGTTGAATAGCAATAGTAATAGTTCATGCTATCATCTCTTTTTTAAGTAATTTGTCTGAGCATTATTTCCCTGATGACTTCCTAAGAGCATTGTTCGAACTTCCACCCATTAGCGTGGTTGGACTTGCCTTTTAGCACATCGTAGATATTGCCTGTACTCACACCAAGATGCCTTGAAGCATCTGATCTTGATACAAACTCTAATCGCTCATTTGTATCAAGATTGACTGCTAGTACAGGTTTTACCCTGTCTGTTAGCCCAATCGAATAAGCATGTTTAACATTCTCTGAGGGAGTACACCATTCGAGGTTAGAAGCATGGTTCATTGTCTTTACTCCGTCACGATGATTAACTTGCGACTTGTTCAAAGAGTTCGGTATGAATGCTTGAGCCACTAAACGATGAACATAAAACTTCTTTGATTGACCTTTTTTACTTAAATCAAGTTTCACATAACCATTTCTATCGACATGCGATTTTAAAATTTTTTCTTTACGAGAAGAACCATTGGCTAAGCTTTTGACTCTACCGAAACTACTAACTCGATAAATTCCTTCATATCCCACAACATCTTTCCAAACCTCGTCTTGCTGACTTTCAGTTGCTGTACACAATTTCATGCCGATCATCTCCTAGTTGTTTCAATTTTTACGAAAAGCAAATAACCCTTGCCGCGAATGGCAAGGGTTATTTATGTCTTGTTCAGAAAACCTATTTGAAAAAAATACGTCTCATACCTAGAAGTGTCTACGGCATCTATAATTACGTATTTTTTTGCCCAATAAACATTTGAATGCTAAAATGTGTCTAATATATGAACGGTTTTGAGCGAAATCACATCTAACAAACCGATTCTCTTATTATTCGGTTTTTAATTGGAATCAGTGGTTTTACCTGCTACATTTGATTTATAAAATAATGTGATGATACCAAGTGAGGAGATTATTCATCGGTTGGAGGATAGAAATAAGCATTTATGTGCTTTGCTAAAAGAGAGTGGTATTAAGGATAAGCATGTTTCGGAGTTGGAAATGGCTATCGAAAGCAATTTGGTAAAGGAGTTTTGGGTAGCATGTCAGGGTTAGCAAAAAAAGCAAGGAGTGAAACGGAATGAAGATATATAACAAGCTTGTTCGTGACAAGATTCCTCAGATTATTGAATCACAGGGTAAAAAAGCAGAGTATAGAGTACTTTGTGATGTTGAATACAAAGCAATGCTAGATCAGAAACTGCATGAAGAATTGAGTGAATATCTGACTGCTAGTGAGGAAGAAAAAATAGCTGAGTTAGCTGATCTTATAGAGGTAGTATATGGGGTATTGGAGAGTAAGGGTATTAGTGTTGAGGTTTTTGAGAAGGTGAGAATTACTAAAAGAGAAGAACGAGGTGGGTTTAAAGAAAAGTTGTTTTTGGAAAGTGTGAGTGATCCAAATGAATAGATATTTTACAAACTCTAATCAAAGATCAGACTTTCTAAGATTTGAGATGGAAAAATACTCTCACAACAACGATGTATTGATTGCTGTTGCTTTCTTTACGAATGAAATGTTTATCAAGAAACTAGTTGATAACGGTTGTACAGTTAAGTTAATTGTTCGTCTAGGTTATCCAACAGATGGAAGAAGTTTGAAAAATATATTGAATTACAAAGGAAAGGTTCAAGTACGATACTATACATCTACTGAATTTCATCCTAAGTTATATATGTTTGGACACGATATTGCTTTTTTAGGTTCTTCCAATTTGACTGATAGTGGTCTAATGTCGAATCAAGAATTAAATATCGCTATAGACTCAGATGATGCTTATTATGGGCAACTCTTCGAAATATTTGAAGATTACTGGGTTCAAGCATCTGTCCTTACGGAGGAAGTAATACAAAACTATATTTCAATTGTTTCAAAATTAAAACAACAACATTTAGATGTTCAAAAAGAGATTTTTGATAAGGTAGGGAAGGTAAACTATAGCAATATTGTAAGAGTAGATGATGTAAAAAGATCAGAAAGGTCAGAATTTGAAGCGAACTTACTAAAAAGGTATCAAACTTATTCTAATTTGTTTGAGGAAGTAAAGAGTATTTATTCTGGACTAAATTTTAGAAAAGTACCAAGCCTTCCAATTAGAATTGAGATAGATCAGTTCTTTAATTGGCTTAGAGATGAAAAAGCATATCAAGATCAATATAAAAAAACACCAATATTAAAAGGGATTGAATTGAAAAAGTTTATAGAATCGAATATTCAGGATTTCTTTAATAGTGACTTTAATGATGTTCTTGAAATCATTATTGATAATTACAAATTAATGAATAGATGCTTATCTTCAACGAAGGCTATAGTGTCGCTAACTGAAGAAGATTTATCACGTTGTCTTATTTCAATTAATGCTTTCAATGGGCAAATTCGTCACCATAAAGGTGGAAGGCATTACTTTACTAATGAGTTTATTAGAATCAATAGCATAAGTAGGATTAAGGATACGTTTATTTACCTTCTTCATGGTAATGGAAATCATGTCAAGAGAATGGCAGATTGTATTTATGACCCTAAATATAAACTTAAGCGTTTTGGTCATAGCTGTGTCCAAGAATTATTTGGTTGGGTAAACACTTTAGAAGCCCCCATTTGTAATGAGAGAACCTATATGTGCATGCAATATCTTGGTTTTGGTAAGTTATAAATACTTAAATGGAAATAGGGTGGCTATTATGAAAACATGGATCTTTCAAGGCAATCCTAATCGCTTCAAAGTAGATGATTATTTGAAAGAAAATCAAGACATTGTGTGGTCGATTAGGCAGGAACATTACGTAAAAAATGTACAAGTCGGAGATACAGTTTATATATGGCGTTCTGAAGCTGGTAAACAAGGTTATGGTGGTATTGTTGCAAGGGCGACAGTTACAGGCTTACCTGAATCCAGAAAAGATGTGACTTCCGAGTATTGGGTAACTCCAAGCGATGCCAATGAAGTTTTGCCTAGAGTTTCATTGCATGTAAAGGAATTGGCACTTGAAGGTAATCATCTTAGCAGAGAATTTTTGAAGAAGAATCCAACATTGTCTAATCTGTTAATCCTCAAGGTGAGCAATAATACAAATTACTTGCTTTCTAATGCGCAGGCAGAGGAATTGTTACAACAATGGAATAACAATGTGCTACAAAGAGAAAGAGAAATCCCACTTCCTGATCCTGTATCCCGTAACAGAGAGTTCTTATCGTACAGTGAAGAAAAGAGAAATGAAGTGGTATATGAGTATCTTTTCAACGGTAATACACACCGATGGATTGATGAACATACACTTGAACTTGACCCTGAATGGAGTCGGGGCTATCAAGCAATGGGAATCCTTCATCACTTAGGGTTGAAGAATGCCTATAAGGGTCTTTTTAAGGGGGTTTCAGTAGCTGAAGCTATTGATTTGATCGAGCAGGAATGTGTCGAGCATCCAGATGATCGTAAGTTATATGCGCCGATCATCTCATCACTGAGTGGAATCAAAGTTAGTGAGCATCAGGATGATGATTCTATTGGTGATGTTCAAACTGACGAGGGGAAAGAGTATCCCGAGGGGAAAATTGCATTCGTACTTCATAAGAAACGCGAACGGAATCCTAAGCTAATTAAGGAAGCCAAAAAACTGTTTATCAGTAAGCATGGTCGACTATACTGCGAAGCTTGTAAATTTGACTTTCAAAAGGTGTATGGTTCAAGGGGAATTGATTTCATAGAAGGGCATCATACAAGACTTGTCTCTGAAATGAAAGAAGGCGAAAAGACTAGAGTTGAAGATATTGCAATGCTGTGTAGCAACTGTCACAGAATGATACATAGGAAACCTTTGGTAACTGTGGAGAAACTCAAGATTCTAATCATCAGCACAGATCAACGACTCGATTGACTTTTTCGTATTATTTTTGAATAATAACTGTGTTGTCAAATAACTTGAGACTGTCAGTCGAAACGCAGTCTGTCGTTCTTGGTCAAACTGAATAATCGTTGATATAACAAGGTCTAACCGTGTCCCCGTAGCTCAGCAGGATAGAGCAACGGTTTCCTAAACTGTAGGTCGGAGGTTCGAATCCTCTCGGGGACGCCATCACAGGAAAAAGCCTTGTATCAAGGTTTTTTCTTTTTTTATGGTGTTTACACCAATGTGAATCGAAAAGGAATCCAATGGGAAAGGGTAGTTATGTTTGTTTAAGAGGATTTGAAGAAACGTCTATCCTTTAAAATGGAAATGGTAACAATTAACATACTACTAATAAATCCAGTAATACTAATGATAGTATCGTATTCATGGTAGTCCTTGACTATAGATTGAACCATTGAACTGCCCCAAAGAAAAGAAGGGATCAGAAGGAAATAAAGCAATCTAGTGTTAGACGTAAGTTTAACATAGAGCAGGACTGCAATTGTGGAGACGAGCAATGTGATAACCATATCTTGCATTTCATTGGGAGAAATGGAGATAGGAATATCACTGGAAAGTAGCATCATGTGGAGCCAAAGAATAGTGAACCAACTAGCAATAGCACCGTTCACACAAAGCTTCAAAAGTGTTTTCATTTTTTTCCTCTTCCAAAGAGATGTTATCTCGGGTACGCCATTGTGGGGCCGTGCAGTTACGCGGTCTTATTCATTTTTCTCCAACCAGTACTCGTACTCATTGTCGATCCAATCTTTGATATGGTCGTAATTCTCCCACGTATCTGCTACGTGATACACACTCGGTTCACAATCAAAAGCTTCTAGATAATGATAGCGATACTCCCCAGTATCCAAATCATAGTAAAACGTCGCGAACTGGTTTCCTTCTTCATTCAGCATGTCTTTTGCAAATACCCCACCGGTCTTCTGATAGACTTCAGGGCCAGTCATTTTTCTTTGTTTGAAATCATGGATAATGCTTTCGAAACTCTTTTTAAAATCCTTGCTAACCATATCATTTTCAATCAACCAGCCAATGAAAAAGCCTGTATGTACATACGCCTGTTTATGGGGCAGATCTTCCTCGAAGTTTTCGTAATGGTATTTTGCTTTGTCGTATACGGTTTCCACTCCCGAATCCTCTCTTTCTAATCGCCTATTTTCCAAAAATTATACAATATATATTTAATGGTAAAAAGAGAAACCCCGTTCCCAGCGTAACCGGCGACGGGGTTTCTCCATTTACTCACTTAAAATAAACTGTGGAGCTAACAAATACTCGACAGGGTATACATCATCTCTTCGCGTTAGTAACGCCTTCACTAACCCAATTTGATACTCTCCTGTTATTTCAATGATCACGAAGGCATCCTGCTTTTCATTCAGAGGATAAATCACATTGTTCGAATCAAACACTTTATGATCAACATCCAACGTTACCAGATGATAGGTGAGCCCTCTCCACTTTGTCTGATAAACCACAAAGGCTTGATTTTCTAGCAGGTGAACCAACTCGTCTTTGGATAAATTCAGTTCAATCCCGACCATGTAGCCTTGCTCATCGAGATCGTTGTGATACTCCTCGTCGATCTCATCTCCAACCGCCATCTTGTACGTTTTCGTGGAAGAATGCATGTCATGTAACAGCTTTCCTTTATTCCAATCAACGACGAGAGGAATGTGCACCAAGGAAGGGTCGACATAACGGCTAATCTTGTTATCCTTTTCCCTTTGATAATCTATGATTTCCTTACTTGGTTCCTGCAAGTAAATATAGCCCATACTGCATTTGGCATCGCATGTAATGATCATAGGGATTCACTCTCTTTCTTTGATAGCAATAAATGGTCAGAATTTTGTGCGTATGGTAGAATGGATTACCAATAACTGTGAATCGGAGGGAGCATGTCTGATGCAGAATGATAAGCGAATCAAATTCATAAACCCTGAAACAATGCCGCCCACTTTTGGTTACACCCATGCGGTGGAGGTTCGGAACGCACGGACGATTTATGTATCGGGTCAAGTAGCTCTAAACAAGGAAGGTCAAGTGGTCGGCACAGGTGATTTAGCTGCACAAACGAAGCAAGTTTTCGAAAATATCCGATTCGCGTTAGAAGCGTCGGGAGTCAGCTTTGATCATGTAGTCAAATTGACTTTTTTTGTGACCGATATATCCAAGATGCACATTGTCCGTGAGATTCGAGATCAGTACGTGAATACAGAAACCCCGCCAGCCAGCTCTGCCGTTGAAGTGAGCAAGCTCATCAGAGACGAGCTGTTGATTGAGATTGAAGCCATCGCCGTTGCAGATGCATAGTTGTTCCATCCCCCTTCTGTTCGATTATTCATCGTACAGGGGGGTTTTTTTGTGCTCTTTTGGGAAGATTATGGAGCGAGATAAACGGATCGGCAAAGGAACGTGTAGGCTCTAAATCTTTTGCTATTGGAGTTGGTAGCATGAATTATATCATCGCAGGTATAGGTTTGATCACGGTATTTTTGCTTGCTTGGCTGGTAAGCAGTAATAAAAAGCACATTCGGTATCGCCATATCCTCATCATGATTGTGATTCAGATTGTGTTTGGCTTGCTGCTGTTGCGAACCAATATTGGACTCATTTTAATATCAGGGATTGCCAATAGTTTTTCTGTGCTCCTGGAGTATGCCTATGAGGGGATCAATTTTGTTTTTGGTGGCATTGCGAATCTGGATGCGTCTCCGTTTTTCTTGCAGGTTTTGCTGCCAATTGTATTCATATCCGCTCTGATAGGCATTCTGCAATACACGAGGATCCTGCCTTTATTTATTCATTATGCAGGACTCGTATTGAGCAAAGTGAATGGCATGGGAAAATTGGAATCGTATAATGCCATTGCCTCGGCGATCGTCGGGCAGTCTGAAGTGTTTATTACCGTGAAAAAACAGCTAGGTGCCATACCCGAAAACAGGCTGTACACGCTGTGCGCCTCTGCGATGTCCACTGTGTCTATGTCGATTGTCGGTTCCTTCATGACCATGCTCAAGCCGGAGTATGTAGTAGCTGCGTTGGTACTCAACTTATTTGGTGGTTTTATCATTGCTTCTATTATCACACCGTATGAAGTGAAGCCGGAAGATGATTTGCTCGATCAAGAAAAAGAAGAAAAGCAAGCCTTCTTTGAAATGCTCGGGGAGTACATTTTGGATGGGTTTAAAGTTGCCGTGGTCGTTGCCGCGATGTTGCTCGGATTTATTGCACTCATTGCGATGGTGAACGGGTTATTCAGTGCGGTATTCGGTATCTCGTTCCAAGCGTTACTAGGGTATGTCTTTGCTCCCCTCGCTTTTCTAATGGGGGTTCCTTGGCATGAAGCGGTACAAGCAGGAAGCATCATGGCTACGAAGATCGTGGCAAATGAATTTGTCGCCATCCTCGATTTTACGAAGATACAAGGTCAGTTAAGCGAAAGAACGGTAGCCATCCTGTCTGTGTTTTTGATTTCATTTGCGAACTTTGGCTCCATCGGGACAATTGTAGGTGCAGTAAAAGGCTTGAATGAAAGGCAAGGAAATGTCGTCGCCCGGTTTGGACTGAAGCTGTTGTATGGAGCAACACTCGTCAGCATTTTGTCAGGAATTATCATCAGCATTGTGGTGTGAAGAGGACCCTTTTCGGGGTCTTTTTTGTTAGGGACGGTTTCGTAACCAAATGATGGTAAGCTGCGTCTATCAATTGAGATATTCGTCTTTATTTCTCGGATCGTATCCTTCATCAAGGGAATGAGAATCACGGTTGTTACGCTCTATGAGGACTCCAATCAGCAGGAGACCCGTGAAAATAAGAACGACGAGTAGCCAAAGTGGCATAGATACAACACCTCACTTTTACTAAAACATACGTCTTGCCAGTGACAAAGTTGCGATGGGAACCATTCAAGAGCAAAAGAAGGAGTGAAGTTGGATGAGAAAATGGGTGTGTATGACCGTAGTAGCAGGTTTGATTGTGGGAGGCTGTTCACCCGACACGAGCGTACCAACAGATTCTAAACAACAGCCTGTAGCAGAGCAGCAGCAAGAGGCGGGAAATAGCGGAGGCGAACAAAAACAAGAGAAGCAAACCGCTACCGTGCGACAAATTATTCTGGATGAGCAATTTTTGCAGCTGCTCGCCAAAAACGAAATCAGTGGCTTCGATATCCACATCGGAATGAAGCGCGATGAGATATCTGCGCTATACGGCAAGGTAACGAAACAAGATTATTGGGATGGCGGACGGTACGAAGTCTTTGAGAAGCTAGAGAGTGCTCTTATTTATTTTGACGGGCAAGATCGTGTGTATGGAATTGATTTGGCGGGTCTTCACCTAAACGAAACGAATCTGGAGACGATCCGAAAAAATCTGGGAGCGCCTGTCAGTGAAGACAAAAGCATGGCCGACGAGGATTATGTCATGCTTTATGAAGCGGGAGATAACTCCGTATTTATTAGTGCAAAAGACGAGAAATCACCAGCAGACAAAATTAGAATCATCAATAAGAAAATGATCGAGGAATCACCGCAGAAGGAATAAAGAGAAAAAGCCAGCGAGAAGGCTCGAAATGGACCTTCACACTGGCTTTTATACGTGTAATCAAGCAATTACTCAACTGATCTTTTGCCAAACAGGATAGCGTCCAATGCGAACTTGGAGCTGCCGCTGATACCGAGAGAAACCAGCATCGCGAGCAAGGCAAGATCCAATTCATAACCAGCACCACCTTCGCCGCCCAAGAAGCCAGCAGCGAGCTTGGCTTTAAAAATAGCACCAAGCATGACGACAGACAGCGCACCTGCGAACACGCGAGTGCCCAGACCCAGAATCAAGGCAATACCGCCGACTACCTCCAAGAATGCGACGAGATAGGCGATGAATGCAGGGAGTCCCATTGTACCAAAGAAACCTGCAACATTTTCCAGCCCCATTTGGAATTTGGCGACTCCGTGAATAGCAAAAGTGAGACCAGCAATAACGCGTAGAATAAGTGCGCTCCATTCAAAACGATTTGACATGTATCGTTCCCTCCGAATAAATATAATTCAGTAACAAAGTTACTTTTCGTTAGTAAGTATACAATAATAACATCAGAAGTCAAGTCATTCGAAAAAATACCAACAGTTGGCAAGTGCAATTTTCATGGTTGATAGGCATCATTGGTTTTGATGGATGGAAGAAAGAGCGTTATACTGGAAGAAGAATGAGGTGATACCTATGAAACAGTCTTCCCTCTGTCCGAAGTTCGAAAAAGGTATGCAGTTGTTGGGGAAGCGATGGACAGGTCTAATCCTATACCAGTTGTTATCGGGACCACAGCGATTTTGTGCGTTGGAAGGGGCTCTTCCCATAAGCGGAAGGCTACTTTCTGAGCGTTTGAAGGATTTGGAGAAGGAGGGACTCGTGCATCGACAGGTGTTTACAGATTCTGCTCCTGTCCGCGTAGAGTATTCCTTAACGGAGATGGGGCACGCTCTGACTCCGGTGATCAAAGGGATTGAGTCCTGGTCGCAGAGCTGGATTGAGCTGGATGCAGACGAAATGGCAAACGACAGCGAGGCATAAAACAGCCTATATACGAGAAAAAGCATCAACGTTAAAAACCCCTGGAGACAGGGGTTTTTACTATTGGTCTTCGTTCTTTTCTTGCTTAGCTTTCCACTTTATAAATTGAATATGGCGCTTGACCTCAACCAGCTCATCCTCTGACAGGCCATCGATATCTAAAAAGGTCGCTGGTGTTTCCCGGACCGATCCGTGCTGCCCAGTGGGGCGCAGTTCCTCTGTACGTCCGTGGAGATAATCGGTGGATACTTCAAATAGATCAGCGACTTTAGAAATCAGGTGAAAATCTACGCCCTTCTTTTCGCCCGATTCGATTCGCGAAAGTACCGTATTATGTATGCCTAGCATCTCAGCTAATTGAATTTGTGACCATTGTTTTTTCTCGCGCAGCCATTTTATGCGTTGACCAACTATGGACATCGTGAGACCACCTTTATCGTTTTGGCAATTCTATTCTAACAATTTTCCAAAACGGAAAAAACAAGATTGCTAATATGACAAAAACCGTATTGACTTTGCTAAAATTGAAAGGATATGATGTAACTATAAATATTTGCCATTTCTGCAAATCAGGAGGAGAAAACGAATGGAACGACTCAACCTCCCGTTTATCGCGAAAAGACGGAATGAGTGTAAGCTGACCTTGCAAGAAATGGCGGAAGCACTCGGTTTTCGGAATGCTTCGACATACTTGAAGTACGAGAAGGGAGCCTATGACTTCAAGGCCAACCATCTACCTGTTTTGGCCAAGAAACTAAGATGTGAGATACATGACCTTTTTATACGGTTGGTTTGTTGATTTAACAAAGGGGTGGAATCGATTGAATGCTTGGGAGGCAAATAGAAGGCAGCTGGAGATATGGAGAAGAACCGTTGCTTACGAAATCGAAATGATGGCGCCGCAGAGCATGGCTGCTTGCGAGGGATTTCTCGAGCGCTTGGTGATGTTTGAAAAAGAGCTGGAAAACAATGAGCGATACCCATACAGGACAACACATAATGGGAATGATACCGGGTCGCGCACGTTACCCATTCAGGAAACAGAGAAAAGCCCGGTACGGACTTCACCGTGACCGGGCATTCTTTTTATTCCTTACAGCTTGCTGATCTCTTCTTTTAACAGCTCGGAATGGGTTCCAAATACAACCTGTACGCTGCCCTGACCCAGACGCATAACACCTGCTGCCCCGAGGTCCTTCAAGGCCTTGTCGTTTACTTTCTTGTCATCCTTTACGACGAGGCGCAGGCGAGTAATGCAAGCGTCTACACTGACGATGTTTTCTTTACCGCCAATTTGGGCAAGTACTTGGATTGCTTTTTCCTGCATGGAATTGTTCCTTCCAGTAGTTGTTGATGCGATATCTTCGTCATCTTCACGTCCTGGCGTCTTGAGGTTGAATTTCACGATCATAAAACGGAACAGGAAGTAGTAGACGACAGCGAATGCCAGACCAATTGGGATAAGCATCCATGCATTGGTAGAGAGATGGAAGTTGATGCCGTAGTCGATCAGCCCCGCTGAGAAACCAAAGCCGTGCTTGATACCCAGAGAGGTCACAATATACCCAGATACACCTGTCAATATAGCGTGAACGAAATACAGCAGAGGAGCGGCAAACATAAACGCAAATTCAACGACCTCGGTAATCCCGGTCAGGAACGAAGCGAGTGCAGCGCCGATAAACATAGAAGCAACGGCTTTGCGTTTTTCAGGACGCGCTGAGTGAATAATAGCGAAAGCAGCTCCAGGAAGTGCGAACATCATGATCGGATAGAAACCGGTCATAAACATACCAGCTGATGGGTCTCCCGCGAAGAAACGATGCAAGTCGCCGTGTACTACTTTTCCAGTCGCATCGGTAAAATCACCGATTTGGAACCAGGCAATGGCATTGAGTACGTGGTGCAGACCAAAAGGAACGAGCAATCGGTTGAAGAATCCGAAGAGGGCAGAACCGGTTGCCCCGAGACCTACGATCCAAGATCCCAATGAGTCAAGGGCAATCTGGATGGGCCCCCAAATGATCCCGAAAATCAAGCCGATGACAACCATGGAAAGGGAAGTGACAATAGGGACGAAACGCTTTCCGCCAAAGAAGCCTAGCCATTCTGGCAGCTTGATCGAATGGTAGCGGTTGTAGAAAAATGCTGCAATACCACCCGCCATAATACCGCCGATGACACCCATGTTCAGTTTTAAATCGTCCGCGATGAAAGGCATGGCAGCAGGAACAGCTGCAAGTACTTTAGTCAATACGACGTAGGCGATGACAGCAGCCAAAGCAGCAACAGCATCTCCAGCCAAGCCAATGGCTACACCGACAGCAAAGATTAATGCCAGGTTGTCAAAAATGGCAGCACCGCCAGCAGCCAAAAGTGGAGCGATGTACGAGTCCATAAATGCACCAAAGGCGCCGAGATTGAGGTCCTTCTCGAATTTGAGAAGACCAAAGCTTTGCAAAATCGCTGCGGCTGGCAACGTGGCGACCGGGAGCATGAGGGCTCTCCCAATCTTTTGCAGAAAAGCGAGCATAGGATAAAACCTCCTTGGAATGAGATGAATTTATCAGGGAAGCCGCTCTCCGGATGAAAGGCAAAATGATGAGGGCACAAGGAATAAGCCGGAGAGAGACCATACTGATCAACTTAAATGAAAGCGTTTACATGACACGGGGGACAAAACCTGTTATAAGGTTTTGTCTTTCAAATATTGAACAACTTCATCGACAGTGGAAAGCGTAAGAACGTGTTCAGCCAGTTGTTTTGCTTCCTCTAGGCTGGTAGAACGGATACGCTCCTTGACTTTTGGCATGACGGAAGCAGCACCGCTGAACTCATCGAGTCCCAATCCGAGTAACAGCTTGGTAGCTAATGGATCTCCCGCCATTTCTCCACACAGTCCGGTCCAGATACCAGCACGGTGGGAAGCGTCGATGACGTTAGAAATCAGTCGTAAAACGGCTGGATGGTAGTAGCTGTACAGCTCTGCGATATTGGCATTCATCCGGTCTACGGCAAGCGTGTATTGGACGAGATCATTCGTGCCGATGCTGAAGAAGTCTACCTCTTTGGCGAATGCATCTGCTTGCAGGCATGCGCCAGGAATCTCCATCATCATGCCTACTTCGATCTTTTCGTCAAAAGCAATTCCGTCTGCCCGCAGCTCAGATTTGGCTTGCGCAAGCAGTCGTTTGGCTTCACGCAGCTGTTCCATATGGGAAATCATCGGGAACATGATCAGCAAGCGACCAAATGCACTGGCACGCAGAAGTGCGCGTAATTGCACCAGGAACAATTCCGGTCTGGCAAGCGAGATGCGTACGGCACGGAAGCCAAGGAACGGGTTTTCCTCTTGTGGAAGCGCGAGTGCCGGCAAGTGCTTGTCGCCACCAACATCCAAGGTGCGAATGATCACAGGTTTATCGCCAAAAGCAGAGGCTACATGCTTGTATGCAGCGAATTGTTCATCCTCATCCGGTAGGGTACTGCGGTCCATAAACAAAAACTCGGAGCGGAACAACCCAATTCCTTCGACACCGGATGCGATCAGTGCATCGGATTCCTCCGGTACAGCCATGTTTGCCATCAGGTGAACGCGGTGACCATCCGTTGTTTCAGCAGGAAGCTCCTTGATGGCCTCGTACAATTGACGTTCCTTTTCTTCCTCGGCGGCCTTTTCCTGATAGGCGGCAAGTGTATCTGTGTCAGGCGAAACGATCAGCTGTCCTGATGTTCCGTCAATGATCAGCATGCTTCCAGACTCCACCTTTTCCATCAAGGTATCGCCTGCGCCCATTACAGCGGGAATTCCCAGGGAGCGTGCCAATATTGCTGCATGAGAGGTAGCGCCGCCTTTTGCCGTGACAATTCCTCGTACATGCTGGAGCGGGAGCTGAAGTGTCTCTGATGGCGTAACATCCCAAGCAACCAGGATAAAAGGTTCTTCCGGGTAGGAGACGGCAGTGTCACCGCCCGTGATGTTTCTGACCAGACGACGACTTACATCTCGAATATCATCAGCTCGCTCCTTCATGTAGGCATCATCCATGCTTTCGAAGAGAGCGATGAACTGATCGGCTACTTGCGAGACCGCGGCAGATGCTTGCAGCTGTTGATTTTCGATGAGCGCACTCATCTCCCCGACAAATGCCGGGTCATCCAAAAAAGCGATATGAGCAGAGAGGATAGCCGCTTTTTCTGGGCCTAATTGTTCCTCCGTCTGTTCCTTTAGCTTTTCTAGTTGTTCGCGTGCCTGGTCTACGCTCTGGTTAAGAAGTTCTAGCTCCTGGATTGTATCCAATGGAGTGGTTAACTCTGCCTGCGTGATGGCTGTTTCGTGTGTTAGGCGTAAAACAGGGGCAATCGAAATGCCAGCGGAAACCGGGATTCCTTTTAACATACATCCTTCACCTTCCTGTCCGTCGTTTACACTATATGTTTTACTTGGATTGCTCCAATAGTTGCTGGATGGCAGTCGCCATGTTTTGTTCATCCGCCCCGTCGATCTGGACGGTCAGTGTGTCGCCTTGGGAGACACCTAGAGTCATGATGCCAAGAATGCTTTTGCCATCTGCGTGCTTCGTTCCTTTGCTCAGCGTAATCTTTGACTGAGATTGAGATGAACAATTCACGAGTAGAGCTGCTGGCCTCGCGTGGAGCCCGCCCTCGACATTGACGGTTACTTCAAATTGAACCATGATGTACCTCCTTAAACCATGTGCTTCGCGTTATTTTAAGACGACAGTCATGAGTGGCTCTTGGCCTGCTTGCACAGTTGCTTTTGCCACCACATTTTGTTCAGCTACCCGATCACCGTTCGTAATGACGATTGGTGTTACGATCGGACAGCCTGCATCTTCGAGAACGGCCTTGTCAAACTTGATGAGCTTATCGCCTGCTTTCACTTGATCGCCTACAGCGACAAATGGGGTAAAGCCTTGGCCATTTAATTTAACCGTATCGATCCCGATATGCATCAAAATCTCAAGTCCATCCTCAGTCGACAAGCCAATCGCATGGTGGGTAGGGAAAAGATGCGTGACCTTGCCATCGACCGGGGAGACGAGCGTGTCTGCACTTGGAAGAATCGCTACACCATCGCCAACGACTTTGCCTGCGAATACAGGATCGGGAACTTCGGATAATGGTAATACGGTACCTGTTAATGGGGCGAGAAAGGTTACCTCTTGTTGTTGTTTTTTGCGGGAAAAAAGACTACGTAGCATAATATCCTCCTTTTGCGTCTGAACCAAAAAAGGCATGAGACGGTTGAATTCATACGACGACATACTTACTATGTCCGTATGATCTCACCGCTCATGCCTAGTCGAGCTAGTAACACGCAGGATTATTATTTAATTGTGCTCTAATAAGCGATAAAGGTGCAGAGCCATGTAGCCAACCTCGTCTTCTGGTACAGAAATTTCGAGACGGGTCGAGATATACTGAGCGAGCTCCGCTGCCAATTGATAGGCTTCTGGCATGGTGATTTTGACTCTGTCCAGAAGTGGGTTTTTGATGAACTTTTGCTGACGGATGCGCTCAACGGCAAAACGTAAATGGGTAATGAGTCGAACATAATCAATGGTACTGCGTTCGATCGTGATGGCTGTTCGCTCTTCGATCAAGCTCACCAATTCAGTGATGATGTTGGTGAATTGGACTGCCTTTTTTACAGGTACGTAGCTGATTGCGGAGTGAATGTGCAAGGCCAGAAATCCAATTTCACTATCTGGAATGTCCAGGTCGAATGCCTTTTTGATCATGTCCGCTGCCCGATTCGCCAGCGCGTACTCTTTCGTGTACAGCGTCTGGATCTCAAACAGGAAGGGATTCACGATCTCCATCCCGTTATTGAGCCGATAGATGGCAAATTGAATATGGTCAGGTAAGGCGACGTGGACGTGTTCATTTAATTCTGGCGTAATCTCAATCGCAATGAGAGCGATGATTTCTTCCGCAATTCCTACGACAGCAGGATCTACTTGGCTCAGGATGTTCTGATATTGCTTCTGGTGATTTTCATTCTCGAGCCTGAAGCGCTTTTCCACACGCGAGTCATGGGCAGGGATGGTAATCCCGGGCTTTGCGCCAAATCCGATTCCTTTTCCGAACAGGACAATTTCTTGTCCGGATCCGGGTTCTTCCACGAGTACGACGTTATGGTTCAACACACGCGTAATTGCGTATGTTTTTTCCTTTTCACGGGACAATCCATTCCACCACCTTTTGATAGACAAAAAACGGTCCATGACCGTATTTGCTTACCGCAAGCGGTCACATCCAATTTAATGACAAACGCCGATGAACCATGACGTTAATCAGAAAAAAGAGCCGAAAAAACCTTTTTAGCAAGAAAAAGATCTTCTCGGCTCATGCCTGCATTACCAGTAACACGCCTTGTGAAAACGCTTCAATTAAAGCTTATAATAGCTCACGTCTCGTACATTGTCAATCACCGAAATGGCTCTGTGCAGGAGAAGAAAAAGCTTGTCCCGAATAGTTTGAACCGAGTAGGATAAGGGCAAACAAAGCCCAGCGGATGCCGTATAGCAATCCGCCAGTGTGCTTTGTTGAAAAGGAGTTGTTACTTGGTGTACTTGTCAGCGATCGTGGATGCACAGAAGGAGTTCGGTTTGATCTCGGCACGGAAATGATTGGTTTCTGCTAAGCTCAACAAAGACTGGATAAACTTACGGGTAGGACCATTCATGCCGATATCAAAATGCAAGCGGATGGGAGTATCTAAGTGGTGGTCCCGCAAGTATTGGCGTACTTCTGTGGCCAGTCCGACCGCGTACATCGCTTCCTGGAATATACGCTGCTGCAGGGATGAGTACCGGCGTTCCTGAAATTTGTGATAAAAGAAGGTGCCCCCATGGCCGGGACGGATTACCGTGATGACAAGAGCAAAAAATGTCCCGCGGCTTTTTAACTGAGAGTCGGCCCCCACAATAATTTCAAATGGACCACTCATTGACGAGATGGTATGTTCGATGTGGGAAAACACTTCTTCTTTTGCCAGTAGCCCTCTAGTCGGACTGTGAAAGCGATCAAACAACGTATTTGCAGAGGTTAAGCCCACTCACATCCCTCCAGAAAGAGGCTAACGATCATTTGTATACTTCTTCCTTACATCATTAATGTATGTAATCTCTCAGATAGTATGTGAACGGGTAGGGACAAAAACTTCTTGAATCAACTTTTTTGGGCAAAATGGTGTGTTTGTTCGGGATATAAGACTGCTTTTGAAGGAGCTTTAGGGAATCGTGATGCCATTACATGAACATGAATTTTATATGAAACAAGCAATGGAAGAGGCAGAGAAAGCGGCCGCAATTGGCGAGGTTCCGATCGGTGCAGTCATCGTGCGCGACGGGGAAATTGTAGGTCGCGGCTACAACCTGCGGGAAACACAAAAAGACCCTACGCTGCACGCGGAAATGATCGCGATACGGGAGGCAAGTGAACGCCTGGGAGGATGGCGCTTGATCGGATGTACGCTATACGTGACGTTGGAGCCGTGTCCAATGTGTGCGGGCGCAATCGTTCAGAGCCGTATCGAACAGGTGGTGTACGGCGCTCGCGATCCAAAGGCGGGCTGTGCCGGGACATTAATGAACCTGCTGGAAGAGCCGCGTTTCAATCATCAGGTGCCAGTAGTAGAGGGAGTTCTGGCAGACGAATGCGGGCAAATGCTCAAGGACTTCTTTCGTGGATTGCGAAAAAAAAGACAGCCGGTACAGGAATGACCGGGCTGTCTAGACAAACCGTCTGAAACCAGGCGGTTTTTCATTAAATAGGATGTGACCGCTTGCGGTCTGCAAATAAACGGTCATGACCGTTTATTTGTTAACATTTTGCAGCATGGTCAGCTCTTCTTCGGTCAGTTCACGATACTCACCAGGGGCAAGTGCCGGGTCAAGATGAAGCGGGCCCATACGAATTCGTTGCAGATACGTGACATGCAGGTCGAAAGCAGCAAACATCCGTTTGACCTGATGGAACTTTCCTTCCATAATCGTAACGCGAATCTCCGAGGATTCTCCCGAAGAGATAATCTCCAGCTTGGCAGGCAGTGTAGTAAAGTCCTCTAATTCCACACCTTTGGCAAACTCGTTCACATGATGCTCCGTTACCCGGCCATCGATGCGAGCGAAGTACTCCTTGTCTACTTTCTTTTTCGGAGACAAGAGGCTATGGGAGAGCTGACCGTCATTGGTCAAAAGCAACAGTCCCTCTGTATCGATGTCCAGTCTGCCTACCGGATGCACTTTGATTGCCCATTCGTACGGGAGCAAATCGACTACGGTCTCGTGTACATTGTCTTCTGTTGCAGAAACTACCCCTGGTGGCTTGTTCAGCAAAACGTATACCCAGCGCTTGAAATTAAGTGGTTCTCCATCCACAAGGATCTCCTGCTCCTCGGCGATCACATGCATCCCCGGGTCAGTAGCGACAACACCGTCCACAACGATCAGTCGCTGCTTCACCAGTGCTTTCACTTCCTTGCGCGTGCCAATCGCCATATTAGCCAGCACTTTGTCCAAACGTTCTCGTTTCATTTATGTTCCTCGCTTTTCTTCTGATCGAATACCAATCGTGTGTGCTGTTCTTAGTTTGGCCTAATGAGCCGTGCAAATCAAGGGGAATGAGTCTTGCATTTTTGACTGTATTTTGCTATAGTAAATAATGTTTCTGACAAACCAAATATGGAGAGATACCCAAGTGGTCATAAGGGGACGCACTCGAAATGCGTTAGGCGTCGTGAGGCGTGCGTGGGTTCGAATCCCACTCTCTCCGCTTATATTCTTCGATTGAAGAGAACGAAAGGAAGCATATTTTTGCCACAGCGGCAGAGATATGCTTCTTTTTTATTTTTGTATAACAAAAACTGTAAGCAAATCAATTTTTTTCGTCTAATAAGTATACGAAATCAAAAAAAGGAGCGGACCAATGGATGCAGATGATCGAATAGAGCGATGGTTCGAGCAATATGGCCATGATATTTACAGCTACATCGCATATTTTACCGGGCGAAGAGATGTAGAGGATTTGGTTCAGGAAGTTTTTGCGAAGGCACTCAGAGCGCTACCCGATTACGAGGGGCGAGCACAGCCCAAGACGTGGCTTTTGACTATCGCACGCCATACAGCAATCGATTATAGGCGAAAGCAAAAAATGTTGGACTGGTTCCCAGAAAACGTCCTCCGATTCCTCCGTTCCAAAGAGCGTACGCCTGAGAGAGCATTGGTGCTGAAGGAACAATTGCAGGAGGTATATGAAGTAATGAATCAGCTCAAAAGGACGTATCGGGAAGTTTTGATTCTGCGTTTGATCGAGGGCGTATCTACAGAAGAGGCAGCAATCATTTTGGGATGGAGCGAAGCAAAAGTCAGTACGACACTGCATCGCGCGATCAAGGAGCTGCAAAAACAAATCAGCAATAGTGGCAGGGAGGTCTATCTGCATGACGCAATCTTCTAAAGAAAATGAGATAGGCACAATCCTTCAGTCATTTCCGACACTACGGATGGATGAGGACAAACGACGTGACATCGCGCGACATATCCGTCAAGAGAAGGAGCTGCTCACCCGATTGAAACGCCGAAAAATGTATCGAAGGGTGATCGGAGGCATCGTCGCATCATGTGCATTTTTGTTGATCGGATATCAGATGATTCCTTCCCAGCTAAGTCGATCCGAACCAATCGTACAGCAAGGGAATACAGATGCGAGTCAGAAGACAAGCGCTTCGGAAATCATAATGCCTTCAGGAACTGTCCTGACACTCGATCGCCAAATTGGTGCGTATGTCGATGAAGCACTAGATAAAACAAACGCAGTCTATTCTCCAGAAAACATGACGATCATCGTAACCGATCCGAATACCGGTGAGATACTGGCTATGGGGAATCGAAGTAATGATGAAGACACTGACAGGTTGGCAGAAGCAGTTCGAGCGAATCCTGACCCGGTTGTCGCGTTCCCAATCGTGACGCTGGCGGCGGCTATTGAAGAGGGCAAGTATAATGGCTATGAGACGTATGACTCTGGAACGTACGAGATCACTCCAGGAAAGCTCATAAAAGACCACAACAATGGGATCGGGTGGGGCAAGATTACGTATGAAGAGGGAATCCAGCGCTCCTCCCATGTCGCATTCGCCAAGCTCGGCTATGAACGTTTACCAAAGGATTCGCTTCAGGAATATTTAAAACGATTTGGCTTTGGAGCCGATACGGACACCGATATTTTTGGGGAAGAGGCTGGCGAACTGCCAAAAATGGACACCCCATACAATGTTGCAATGGCTGCTACGGGACAGGCTGGTTCTGCAACGGCGATTCAGCAGGTAGCAGCAGTCGGCGCCATTGCCAACGGTGGCGAGTTGTTGAGACCACACATGGCTAAGCAGGTTCATGCAAACAAGGAAAAGGGCCGTCAAATCATATCAGAGAAAACAGCTGAACAGGTTCGAGAGATTTTGGAATCGGTTGTTAGCCGCACAGCGGGATCGAGTAAAGCATTTTCCATAGAAGGACATTCAGTGGCTGGGCGAACAGGGGTAGTAAAAAAACGCGACGAACAAGGGAAAGTCATCGAAGGGAAATATACCCTATCCTTTATCGGATTTGCCCCCAGTGATGATCCAAAGCTGTTGGTTTACGTAGCTGTTGATGACCCGAAGACAGAACTACCTGGTTTATTTGGGGTAAGCAAGGTAGTTGCTCCTCCATTTAAAGAGATCATGGAAAAAAGTTTGCAGTATCTTCATCAATGATGATCAACCCATGAATCAAAAAAGGAAGCATTGATACCCATAAGGGTATCTAGAATGCTTCCTTTCTTACTTTTAATTAATCTACTTCCTGCAAAAATAAGGCCCACACCACTCAGTTTCATGGGTTTTCACATACGTCCACGTAAAATCCTTATCAACTACGTAAACATCGTATTCCTCTTCCAAGTCCTCCACCATAAACTCCGCGGCATTTTCCAAGATCAACACTTCGTTAGAAAGCTGGTAAAACACATAGTACGACTCAGGGGCTACTTTTTGAAAGGCTTCATTCGCTTCCTCGCGTTCAAGACAGTCTCTCTGTTTATTGCTAAATAAATGCCACAGGTACCCCTGGTAGCCGTCTTTATATTTGAGATAAATCTTGTCTTTATCTTCTTCGGTAAGATGGCTTGCGAAATGCTTCTCCCATTCTTCCCGTAAATACGGTCCCCAAATAGACAGCTCTGTTGACTTCATGTTCTTTTCCTTTATCCGTTCAGCTAGTTTCATTGGGCCCCTCCATGTCGATACAAGATCATTTCTAAGAAAATACGTATCAAGGAATAGGTCGGTCACGCCTACCCTATTGACAAAGATAATGTCGGCACATATTATAATACCCATAGGGGTATACGTATATGATTACCTCATCATCTTTTCACCAAAAACGTAGGAGGTAGACAAAATGTCTGCACAACCGACTTTTACAGCTGATAAAACGATAGATTGCAAAGGCTTGGCATGTCCGATGCCGGTCGTACGCACGAAAAAAGCGATGGAAGAGATGCTTTCTGGCCAAGTGATGGAGGTACAAGCGACAGATAAAGGGTCCATAGCGGACTTGAAGAGCTGGGCAAACAATACGGGACATGATTATTTAGGCACGATTCAGGAGGGGGAAGTATTAAAGCACTTCCTGCGAAAAGCAAGTATCCATGAGGTGAAGGAGGAGACGAACTTCATGCGGACCATTTCCAATGAAGAACTGCAGAAAAAGCTGGAAGCGAAAGAGAAGCTGACGCTCATTGATGTACGAGAACCGGCAGAATATGCTTTTCACCGCATTTCTGTAGCCATTTCAATACCCCTGGGAGTATTAGAAAAGCGCTTAGATGAATTACAGCCCGATGACGACATCTATATCATCTGCCGATCCGGCAAACGCAGCGACATGGCTTGTCAGTTGCTGGCCGAAAAAGGTTTTACGAAAATCACTAATGTGGTACCCGGTATGTCCGGCTGGAATGGCCCGGCAGAAAAACAATAAGGGGGAGATAAAGATGATGGAACAAAAAACAAGCGTGAAGGCGATGACAGCACACGAGCTAACGCAGCTTCTTTTTGCACAGGAGGAATTGTTTATTCTCGACGTACGCAATACAAGCGATTACGAGGCTTGGCAAATCGAAGGGCATCGTGTAGTAAGCATGAACATCCCTTACTTTGATTTGCTGGACGGGGTCGACGCTGTACGCGAGAAAATCCCCGTGAAACAGAAAGTGTTGGTCGTCTGTGCGAAAGAGGGCTCGTCCATTTTTGTCGCAGAGATGCTAGCAGAAGCTGGTTTTACGGATGTTTCTTACCTGCAAGGAGGAATGAAGGCGTGGAGTGAGCATCTGGAGCCAGTGAAGGTGGGTGACCTCCGTGATGGCGGTGCAATCTATCAGTTTGTCCGCATTGGAAAAGGCTGCTTGTCTTACATGATTGTATCTGGGGAAGAAGCTGCTGTCGTTGATACACTACGGATGACAGATACGTACGAAGCCTTTGCCGCAAAGCATCAATGGTCGATCAAGCACACGATTGATACCCATCTGCATGCCGACCATATTTCCGGTGGAAAGAAGCTGGCAGATCGTTTGGATGCAGCGTATTGGCTTCCAGAAAAAGATGCGGAAGAAGTTACGTACTCCTATCGTAAGCTAGAGGAAGGGCAGGAAATCCAGGTGGGCACAACCAATATCGCGATCCTGCCGGTCTATTCCCCCGGACATACCATAGGGAGTACGTCACTGATTGTCGATGATACGTATTTTCTCACGGGAGACAGTCTGTTCGTAGCCTCGATCGGGCGGCCGGATTTGGCTGGGAAGGCAGAAGATTGGGTAGGAGACCTGCACAACACCTTGTATAATCGATATAAAGAGCTTCCTGAGCATTTAGTCGTGTTGCCTGCTCATTTTGGCAGCTATACCGAAATTGGACCAATGGGTGTCGTATCTGCTCGCTTGGGAGATTTGTATCGCAATAATCCAGGGCTCACGATTGCGGATGAAGCTGAATTCCGGCATATCGTTACGCATCATTTACCGCCGCAGCCGAATGCGTATCAAGAAATTCGTCAAGTGAACATGGGAAAATTACAACCGAGCGAAGAGGAACAGCAAGAGATGGAAGTAGGGCCAAATCGCTGCGCCATTCACGATAAATAATGGAGAAAAGTCGACTTTTTGAACGCTCACTTATATAACAGGAGGAATGAAACATGGCGGATATTGTAGTAGATACAAAAGGGCTGGCTTGCCCAATGCCGATCGTAAAAGCCAAAAAAGCAATAGACGGAATGCAGGCGGGTCAAACCATGGAGGTACTCTCGACTGACAAAGGTTCTTTGAATGATTTCACGGCTTGGGTCAAGCAAACCGGAAATGAACTGGTTTCACATGAGGTTGAGAACGGTGTGTATAAATTTATTGTGAAAAAGCTGTAAGGGGGACGTAAGCGGGCACAATTTACAGTGTTCGCTTACTCCTGATTTTCATAGACAATCCGTACGCCGAGGTGCGTATAAATTTCTTCTTTGTAGTGGCCGTTGGGGCATTGTTTTTCATTGAACAAGGCATTTTGCTGCGAGTGTAACGGCTCTTTGCAGGTAGGGCAGCGATGCTGAAAAATGGATTTCCAAAAGCGAACCATTTAAATCACCTTATTCATAGTTATTTACTTGGTATTGATTTTACCTGAAGATGATTCATTTGAAAAGTGGGTTGAGCATTCCGATGTGTTAGGTAGGAATACAAGGAGGATATATGGACGTTTTGCTGCTTTTGCTTATGGTCTCACTCGGTTTTGTCGGCTCCTTTTTTTCCGGATTGCTCGGGATTGGCGGGGCGATTATCAGCTATCCGATGCTCCTGTTTATACCACCGGCATTAGGTGTCGCGCAGTTTACCGCCCAGGAAGTTTCTGTGATATCCATGTTTCAAGTATTTTTCGCGTCGCTGTCTGGGGTATTGGCTTTCCGCAAAAGAAACGGGAAAAACTCTCCCCTGATTCATAAAGGACTCATTAGAGATATGGGTGTAAGCATCTTGGGAGGAAGTCTGATCGGTGCGGCACTCTCTCAATACTTGTCGAACGACAGCATTAATTTGGTGTACGGGATACTGGCGATCATCGCCGTGATTTTGATGCTGGTGAAAAACAAGGGATCGGAAGGGGTAACAGGAGAAGTTAGCTACAACCGCTTCCTTGCTGCCGGAGCTGCATTTGCAGTGGGGATTGTATCTGGGATCGTAGGTGCAGGAGGAGCATTTATCCTCATTCCGATCATGCTGACCGTGCTGAAAATTCCTACGCGGGTGACTATTGCCTCTTCTTTGGCCATTGTATTCATCTCCGCAATTGGTGGTGTGATCGGGAAGCTGTCAGGTGGGCAAATTCCGCTTCTGCCCGTTTTGTATACAGTTATCGGAAGTGTTTTGGGGGCGCCGGTGGGCAGCATGGTCAGCGCGAAGAGTGATGTGAAGTATTTGCGATATGGACTGATTGTTCTGATCTGTGGAACGGCTATCAAGATTTGGAGCGATATTCTGTAAGGAAAGATGCTTTTCGTTGCAAAAGCTTCTTTCGCCTATTTTTATACCTATACAAGTATATGTATATAGAAGGAGTGTTCTTATCATGGAAAAGCAAAAAGAAAAAACGACGATTGTTCTGTTCAGCGGTGACTTGGATAAAGCGATAGCAGCCTTTATTATCGCGAACGGTGCTGCGGCATATGATCACGATGTCACGATTTTCTTCACCTTCTGGGGACTGAACACGATGCGTAAGGACAAGATCGTAAAGGTAGAGAAGGGCTGGCTTGAAAAAGCGTTTGGCTGGATGATGCCAAGAGGTGCCAAGAAGCTCGGACTGTCTAAAATGAACATGATGGGCATGGGACCTGCGATGATCAAGCACGTCATGAAAAAGCACAATGCACTCACGCTACCGCAGCTCATCGAGCTTGCGCAGGAGCAGGGAGTTAAGCTGGTCGCTTGTACGATGACGATGGACTTGCTCGGACTCAAGCAAGAGGAATTACTCGACGGAATGGAGTATGCAGGCGTAGCCGCTTATTTGGGGGATGCGACACAGGCAAAAGTGAATCTGTTCATTTAAAGTAAACAGGCGCTTGGCTTGACAATGCCTGTATTTCGCATAAGATACCTGTATACGTATGCCTTGTGTTGAAACAGGAGGAATTCATATGGATTACAACTACAGTGACGATATCAAAAGACGTTTACGCCGAATCGAAGGACAGGTTCGCGGTGTGCTGAAAATGATGGACGAGCAGAAAAACTGCAAAGATGTCGTAGCGCAGCTCTCCGCCGTCCGCAATGCTTCAGACAAGGCCATTGCTCAGATTGTGGCTGAAAACCTTCAACGTTGTTTGTTAGAAGAGCAGGCTGCAGGAGGAGATACGAGCAAGCTGGTGAAAGAAGCGGTAGAACTGCTGGTGAAGAGCCGTTAAACCGATTTTGGGGAGGAGTTTCCTATGAGTTTCACTACGATTCTTTTGCTGTTAGCCTACGCGATCATTATTTGGTACTTGGTCTCTCGCTTCCTTCCTGTGAAGGGATTAGAGAATCTTAAGCCAGATCAGTTCAAGGAACGCGTCAATCAAAAAAGCAGGGTACTGCTCATCGACGTACGTGAGCCACACGAATTTAAAGGTGGTCATATTCCAACAGCGGTGAACATCCCGTTGTCTCAGCTCAGTAATCGCGTAAAAGAAATTTCGGCCAAAAACGATGTGTTGCTATACTGCCGCAGCGGGATGCGCAGTAAGCAAGCGGCAAAAATATTGAAGAAACACGGCGTTCCTCAGATGGCCCATCTACAAGGCGGGTTCATTACCTGGAATGGTCCAACGAAAAAGAAGTAACATCTAGCACCTGCGTATTGTTGGATATGCGGGTGCTTTTTTCGTGGGATGAATAAACAGGGTTGACATTTTGTTTCGTTGTAACTAAAATGATTACAACAAGGCGGTGCAATGTAACGCCTATTCTTTTTAAAACAGTTGTAACTAATGTTGTTACAACTATATAAAACCAATTAACCAATAACACATACAAAACGGAGGGAATGTAATCATGAAAATGGCAATTGTAGGAGCAACCGGTAAAGCAGGAAAGATGATTATGAAAGAAGCGCTGGATCGTGGACATCAAGTGACAGCGATTGTGCGTGATGCATCCAAAATGGAGAATACTGACGTAGCCGTGATTGAGAAAGATGTGTTTGCCCTGACTGCTGCAGATTTGAACGGCTTTGACGTAGTAGTGAATGCTTTTGGTGCTCCAGCAGGTCAAGAACATTTGCACGTAGAATCTGGGAAGGTTTTGATTGAAGCGTTGAAGGGGGCTCCTTCTACACGTTTGCTCGTCGTAGGTGGTGCAGGTAGTTTGTTCGTAGACGAGGCGAAAACACTGCGTCTAGTGGAAACTCCTGATTTCCCTAAAGCTTACTTGGCAACTGCCCAAAAGCATGGAGAATACTTGCGTGTATTGGAAGAGTCAAACGATATTCAATGGACCTATATCAGTCCATCTGCCTTTTTTGACCCAGCAGGGGAGAGAACAGGTACGTACCGACTTGGAAAAGATCATCTGTTAGTAAACGCTAGCGGACAGAGCTATGTGAGCTATGCCGATTACGCTGTAGCCATGCTCGATGAAATCGAAAGTCCGAAGCATTGCAATGAGCGCCTCACTGTAGGCTCCTAATCCCGAATCGAAGAAAGACACTACGATATCAAAAGACCAGCTATCCTTTTAATTAGGAAGCTGGTCTTTGATCTGTAACAGGCTTATCTGCCAATCCGACCAACAAACGGGTAGTAGAACGGTCGGCCATTTATGGAGTAAATGATCCCTTTAATCGGGTAGTAAATCGCCATCAGTCCAAATACAATCAAGAACGGAATTCCGATCAGCAAGAATGTGAAAAACCAGGAAATGCTGATGAGCACCGTCATGATGATGTGGAACAGCAAAGCTTGCAACGCCATGTTCTTGGCTTCACGATTTTGTACGAGCAGCCAGACCAGAATGGGCACAAGAATAGGTGCAAAAAAAGTACTAGCGTGCGTTATGACTTTTACACCTTTATAATCCATAGATAAGTCCTCCTTGATGAGATGGTAAACTCGATCTACTGTCATTGTAGCGCAATGCTAGGGTGTCAAAAACCATCATGAGCGTGATCTTTCATCCGACTATAGACGGAGGAATTTTAATTTCCAATGGTTTACTGTTATAGTAGTAAGAAAATCTTTCGTTTTTGGTTGATAATTCGTAATGTTTTTTGGATATGATGGAGATTAAACAAGCGAAAGAAGGGAGCATATAGACATGATGATCGATTGTCATCATCCATCCAGCATGAAGGATCGGTTGATGTTCTTCTTTAATTTTTTGCAGTCACCAGGTCAAGTTGGCAGTATCACTCCTAGCTCCCGTGCGCTTTGCAAACAAATGGTTGCGCCCATCGATTGGGACCAGGCACATACGATTGTGGAATTAGGAGCAGGAACTGGTATTTTTACAAAATGGATAGAGCAAATGAAACGACCGGAAGCCGTCCTGGTTTCCTTTGAAAAAGAGACCAAAATGCGCAAAAGGCTGGAGCCACTATTTCCCGATGTACGATTCCACGAGGATGCGGTAGATTTAAATCGGGTTCTTACGGAAGCGGGATTGGGCAAGGCCGACTGTATTTTGTCCGGATTGCCATTTGCCAACTTTCCGCAAGAGCTGCGAGATCAGATCATGGAACAGGTATATCATGCGCTAAAACCAGGCGGAGTATTTGTCGCCTTTCAATACTCGCTGCAAATGAAGAAGCAGCTTTCCACTGTGTTTGAGCAAGTTTCTGTGAAGATGGTTCCATTTAATCTGCCACCTGCGTTTGTTTACATCTGTCGGAAGGATGATGGCAAGGGTGTCGGATAGGAGGATTTCAAGATGATTGTCGATATGCTGTCCGAGTCTGTGGGTCAGTTTGGCTATTTTGCACTTTTCTTTATGTTATGGCTAGGGATTGTCGGTATGCCGATTCCTGACGAGGTGATCGTGCTGTCTGCGGGAGTGCTGACCTCGATGGGGCTTCTGCATGTTATTCCTGCATTTATCGCGACCTATCTGGGTGTCGTTTCTGGGCTTTCATTGGGATATGTGCTGGGAAGATGGTTAGGTGCACCAGCACTGAATTGGATTAGTCGGAAAAAAGGAATGAACAAATACGTAGATCAAGCGCAGTCGCTGCTCGATCGGTACGGAAGCTATGCCCTATGTATCAGCTATTTCTTTCCTGTCGTCAGGCATGTGGTTCCTTACTTGGTCGGGATCGGGAAAATGACGTTTCCACGGTATGCCCTGTTTTCGTATACAACCGGATTTGTCTGGACGCTGGTCTTGTTTTTGGTCGGTCATTTCATGGGAAATAAGGTGGAGATGCTTACTTCCTATGTGGCCTTGTTGAATAATCGAACCGTGATTTTCTCTGTCTTAGGTGTACTGGTTCTTATTGCTGCTGCTTATTATGGATTTACCGTTTGGAGAAAACAAAAAAGCATGGCAGCTGCGCCGCAGCCTCTGATGATCGATCGTGATCGACAAGAGTAATCTTTCATAAAAGAATAAAGGAGTCAGCTATCCTCTGTGTGCAGCAGAGGTTTTTTGCTTTTTATGATAGAAAAACCCACCCCCATGCAGTAGCTTTGGCACAGTGGATGGGTTACGGGCAACGATTATGCTGTGTTTTTGCGAAGGTTACGCTGGCGCAGCCATTCCGGCAAGATGATTCCGAGTAAAATGATCACGACACCACTTACTTGGAGCATCGAAACAGATTCATTCAAAATGATATACGAGGAGAGCACAGCCATAGGCAGCTCAGCTGCTCCTAATATAGCTCCCATTCCCGGTCCTATGTGGGGCATACCATAATTGAAAAAAACCGTCGGGATCAAAATACCGAAAAAGGCGAGCAAAAATATGTATGGAAATAACCCGTCAAACAATGCCCCATTGAAGAGAAAAACGGGTGGGTAAATCAGGCTGGCCAACAGAAAAGAGCCAGTCGCCATGCTGGAGCTACGAATCCACGGATTGACAGCAATGGCGGTTTTCCCGCTGAACAAAATAAACAACGTAAAAGAAACGGCCGAGAGAAGACCGAATACGACACCCAGGATATGAAACTGGGCCAATCCGCCGCTTTCAAAGAGTCCTCCTGCAAGAAGGGTTCCTATCAACAGCAATACGAGAGAAAAAATCGTCTCTTTTCCAGGCAGCCGCCGAGCCATCACAGCTTCAACGAGTACTCCCATCCACGTGAATTGGAACAAGAGGACGATGGCGATGGAGGCAGGGATATACTGCAGGGCGTTGTAGTACATAATTCCCGTGGAACCGACAGCAAGACCAACTGCGACCAATAATAACAGCTGGCGAATGGTAGGCTTGGTCCGCATGAAGAAAAGTGCGGGTATCCACGTGAGTACAAAGCCCAAGAACATTTGACCACCGATTACTTCTGCGGGCGAATATCCTTGTTTGTAGGCAAGTTTTACTATGGTGGATAGTATGCCGTAGCTACATGCCCCGAGAAAAACCAGGAGGATGTATCTCATATGAAGTATCTCCTTACATTTGATTGTAATTCTTAGCTAGGATATTACGAAGGCGTCCGTTTGTCTATGGAGGAAGAAGATTGCCATTTTGATTCGAACAAAGTTTTACGTTTGATCCTAGCGGGAAATAGTGAAGTGAACAGCTCAGAAAAAAGGAGGAGGCTTGTGTACCTGAAGTGGAGGGATCGATTATTTTCCACATTTTTATTGTTAATTCTTACCCCTACTCTTCTTATCTGCTTCCTTTTTTATGCAGAAGCCCAAGAGGCAGTATTTGAACTGTACGAGACGAACATGGATGCCAATATGGGGCTTGTCGATGAACGACTTATGTCTCTTTTTCAGTCTATCCAAAAGGATACCGACGAATTGGCAAATAAACTAGCCTTGCGTATGTCAGAGGAACCATCTTCTGTAAATGTAAAGAGGAATGGCTTCAGGCGTGAATGGACAACGCAACAATCCGTACAGAATCTATTCAAACGTTTCGCTCGCAACCAAAAAGTAGTAGGAGATATTGTTTTTCTGGGTGACGATGGGAATGTTCTATCCTTAAGCGAGGACAAAAGGTGGAGTGAAGAAAACCATTTGCCTTTGCTAGAACGGGAACAATGGGGGATCGGAGAAAACAAGGTAGATTTGCTTGCCATGAAAGGGCATGCGGGGAGCCGAAAATCATTTTTTGTCGGGAAGCGCCTGGATGATTCGAATCATCTATCTGCGGGGCTTTTATTAGTGGAAATAAAACTGGATAAGCTGACAGACTGGATTCGTACGTACGTTGTGCCCAAAGAGTATGACATGATGGTCCTTTCACCCTCCCGAACCATTTTGATTCATACGGATAAAACCATGCTCGGCAACCATGTTTCGGTGCTTCCTCATTATGAAATGGTACACAGTCAGTCGGAGCATTCAGAAGAAGATGGGGTCTTGTCTTTGCTTATCGAAGGCAAGGACATTTACGCATATCGCAGCGTATCAGAAAAAAGCGGTGGTGTTTATTTTGAGTGGTTGCCCAGAGAGGGTATTAATGAACGTTTAGAACGATTAAATCTTATCTTTTTTTTCACCCTCTTCTTGATTGTTTTATTTTCCTGTTATGTGTCTCATCGATTATCAAAATGGATTGGTGAGCCGATCTATAACCTGGTGTCTGCCACTGACTCGTTGTTGCAAGGCGATTTTTCCATACGTGTTCCGATAAAGGGCATGAAAGAAATCACGTTGCTTGAAAATAAATTCAACACCATGGCAGAACAGATGCATGCATTAATTGCCCGAGAGCTGGAACATTCGCAAAAGAGCCTGGATCAAATCGTTCGCAGCTTTTATTTGGCAGTAGAGATGAAGGACCCCTATACAGCAGGACACACAGAAAGGGTTACGCACTACGCACTTATCATTCACGATTATTTACAAGAGCACGAGCAGCTTGCGTTTTCGCGCGATGATTTACGCTATGCTGGTTTAATGCATGATATCGGAAAAGTAGCCATACCCGATCACGTCCTTTTAAAAACCGGTAAGCTATTGCCGGACGAGTATGAGTGCATGAAAAGACATTCCATGATCGGTGCAGAAATTGTGGAGCAGATCGAAAACCTGTCACATGTCAGTCCAGGGGTAAGGCATCATCACGAGCGATGGGATGGCAATGGTTACCCTGATCAGCTCAAAGGGGAAGAGATCCCATTGATTGGGCGTATTCTAGCCGTAGCAGATACGTTTGATGCGATGACTTCTACACGTTCCTATCGCAAAGCCATGTCTGCAAAGGAGGCGTACGAAGAAATCATGCGATGCCAAGGAACGCAGTTCGATCCCTCCATCGTTGCGGTTTTTAAGAAGGCTTTTGAGGATGGGGCTGTCCAGATTACACAACCGACGGATTGTAAGGGAAGAGTTAGCAAGGATAGGGAGATTTCCTAGCACTGGATAGCTTTACTCCTTGCTATCGGCTACTAACTTTGGTATTCTAATTCTACCGTGCTAGACGGGGAGGTTGCGGTGCCCTGTAACCTGCAATCCGCAATAGCAGGGTTGAATTCCTATCCTAGGTTTTCTTATGTGAGGCTGCCTTATGGCGGCGGTGTTGAGGAGCGGGTCCTGTGCAACGCGAACCCATGAACCTGGTCAGGTCCGGAAGGAAGCAGCCATAAGTGGATCATCGCGTGTGCCGCAGGGTAGCCTGCTCTGAGCTGCTACCATAAGTAACGCTTGGATGAGAATTATCGAAGATAGGTGCACGGTACTTATCACGCATGTACAGATAGCATGTTTCCTAAGGGAAGCATGCTATTTTTATTTTACGATCCAATTATTTTTTGTTGGAATTTGACGATAACTAGCGAAACATTTCTATCCATTCCAGGTGGATAGATGCAGGTTTTGAGAGTGCTTTCACGAATTTTCTTAATAGAACGGAAAGTGATTGAATTTCTTTCCTTTCAAATACGTCATAGGCCAGGAGGGACAAGCTATGAGTGCACTTTCTTCGTTACATCTCGTTGGCTCGTCCGGACGATTGCAGCGGTTCATGCATCAACTGCCTACTGCCGTTTTACTGGTGAATCAAGCGGGTAGTATCATGGAGGTCAACGAACAACTGCTTCGTGTAACCGGATATTCACGCGATCAACTTGTCAATCAGCCTATCAGAACACTTCTTCCCCATCGAGGTTCCATGGAACACCTTTATCAAGAGTATTTGCAAAAGGAAGAAGAGGTGGGAACCAAAGGCGAGGTAGAACTAGAATGGTGTGATCAACAAGGAAGATGTAGGAACACACCTGTCATGATAATGGCTCAGCAAGCTGAAGAACTTTTTTACATGATTCATTTTCCCCACCTGATAAAAGAAAGTGATCAGCTTTTGTCGCAACGATTGCTGACGAAACTGACCTATGATACGAGTATGGGGTTATTTCTCCTCGATGAAAAATCGATCATCATCGAAGCCAGTCAGACGGCGTGCAAGCTGCTGGGTATGGAGAGAATGGATGTCATCAATAAGCACGTCGATCAAGTATTTAGCGGCATCCCGGAACCGCATCGGTTCATAAAAAAAGAACTGCTAGAAGGCGTAAAGCTGCAAAATGTCGCGACTTCCTGGACAAATGACAACCAACGCTATGAGCTGATTGTCGATGCCAACACGCTCCAAGACGAGTCAGGGAAGATAGTGGGGGCGTTTATCCTTTTTAAAGACATTACAAATCTGCGATCCTTTGCACAAAAGCTCGAGCGGAATGAACGCTTGGCAATGATCGGGCAGATTGCAGCCGGTACCGCGCACGAAATCCGCAATCCACTTACCTCCATTAAAGGGTTTCTGCAGATGTTCCTCAAGTCATTCAGTGACAGCGGCATGGACAGGGAAAAAACGTACACCGAGATCATGCTCACCGAAATCAATCGAATCAATTCATTAGTTAGTGAATTCCTGTTGTTGAGCAAGCCACGTAACATTCAATATTCCATGATTGACTTAAATACCGTTTTCGAAGAAATTTTGCCGATTGTCGAGTCGCAGGCGAATCTGTACGGAATCGATGTCCAGTTTGTCTCTCGCGGCAAGCTTCCGATGGTTGTCGGCGATACCGAGCTTTTGAAGCAGGTGTTCATTAATATTTGCAAAAATGGAATAGAAGCAATGGGAGAGCAAGGGACACTTCGGATTTCTCATCATATCGATCAGGATGGCGACAAAGTGAGCATAGACATCCACGATACAGGGCCAGGTATCCCGCTTTACATTATCGATAAGATTTTTGATCCGTTTTTTACGACAAAAGAGGAAGGGACAGGACTCGGATTATCTGTCTGCCAAAAAATCATTCACGATGTTGGTGGACAAATCCGTGTCTCCTCCAAAGGCTTTGGGACGACCTTCCATATCATGCTGCCGTATTAAGCGTAGAGTGCGTCCCGGACAATTGTGAACGGGGCGTTTTTTTCTGTGAGACATGGCCGTTCACTTTGTACGAACGGTGGCAATCGTGTATACTGTATAGGATATAGAAGAGGACTGTGCAGATGGGGAGTGTCACACGAACATGGCTTATACCGCGCTATACCGCGTATACCGACCACAAACTTTTCAAGATGTAGTCGGACAAGAGCATGTTACGACAACCTTGCGTAATGCTTTACGCGAAAATAGGCTGTCCCATGCCTATTTATTCAACGGTCCCCGAGGTACGGGAAAAACAAGTGCAGCCAAAATTATGGCGAAAGCAGTGAACTGCGAGCAGCCAATCGATGGCGAGCCATGCAATCAATGCGAAACGTGTAGAGCCATCTCCAACGGTTCTGTAACGGATGTGCTGGAAATCGACGCTGCGTCCAACCGTGGTGTTGAAGAGATCCGCGACATTCGCGACAAAGTGAAATTCGCCCCTAGCGACGTCAGGTATAAAGTGTACATCATTGATGAGGTGCATATGCTGACGACAGAGGCATTTAACGCTTTGTTAAAAACCCTCGAAGAGCCGCCGTCCCACGTCATTTTTATTTTGGCGACGACAGAGCCGCACAAGCTGCCAGCGACGATTATCTCTCGTTGTCAGCGATTTGATTTTCACCGAATCCCGCTGAAAGTGATGGTTGATCTCTTGCAAAGGATTTGCCAATCACAAGGGGTGCGGGTGGAGGAACAGGCTCTGCAGCTCGTAGCAAAGATGGCTGAAGGTGGAGCCCGTGATGCGCTTAGCTTGTTGGACCAAGCGATTAGCTATAGCAAGGACGAGGTTCGTGCTAGTGATATTATGCAGATTACGGGCACTGTTGCCCAATCTTACTTTTCTGTGCTTGCTCGACATATTGCCGAAAACGATGTCGCACAGGTCATGGAGCAATTTGATCGAGTGATGGTGCAAGGTAAGGATCCGGAACAGTTCCTGCACGATTTCCTCTACTACTATCGCGATATGCTGTTATTGAAGACAGCACCGCAGCTGGAAGAGATTGTGGAGCGGACCATGATTGACGATCAGTTCGCGGAAGTCGCGAAGCTGTACTCGTTTCCGGTGCTTTACGCAGCGATTGAGACTTGCAATCAGGCTTTATCGCAATTAAAATGGTCGACCTACGCGAGAGTACTGGTCGAGCTCACCCTCGTGAAAATGTGCCAACCAAATACGAATGCAACAGAGTCAGTCGGAACCTCACCGATCAACAGTGAAGAACTGACGGCCATGTCCAATCGTATTCGCGTATTGGAAGAGCGTCTCGTTCAAGTGATGCAAGGACAGGTTAGTATACCGGGTCAGCAAGCGGCCGAGGAAACTCGCAAGCCTGAGCCTAGGCGTATAGCTGCGGCTTCAGGTGGCTCGCGAACCCCACTGGGTAGAGTCAGGGAAGTAGCCAAGGCGCAGGATGAGAACTTGACTAGACAGGTGCGTGGGCAGTGGAGCCAGATTTTGACCGAACTGAAAAAAATCAAAATCCAGTACCAAGCATGGCTAGTCAATGGTCAACCAATAGCTGCCAGCAATGAAGCTGTAGTTGTTACCTTCTCAAGTGCCATCCATTGCGATAAGACGATGGAGCCAGAGCTGAGGAGCGTCGTTGAGCGTGTAATGTCAACTGTGCTGGGAAGGCCGATGCAGCTATTGTCCGTCATGGAGGAAGAATGGCAAAGTGTGGACCAGCAGGTTGGGCAAAAGGATGCTTCTGATGAGCCCGAAGAGGACCCGTTTTTAGCGGAAGCTATCAAGCTCGTGGGTGAAGGCCTTGTTGAAGTAAAAGATTAATCCATAAACCATAACCATTTAGGGAGGATACCCCAATGAAAAACATGCAACAAATGCAACAAATGATGAAGCAAGTGAAAAAAATGCAGGAAGAAATGCAAAAAGCGCAAGAAGGCTTGAAGGATAAATTTGTGGAAGGCTCTGCAGGTGGCGGTGCTGTCACTGTAAAAGTGGATGGACATAAGCAAATCAAAGACATCGTGATCAAACCAGAAGTAGTTGATCCTGAAGATGTAGAAATGCTGCAAGACCTGGTGTTGACTGCAGTGAATGATGCATTGCGCAAAGCAGATGAAATGATGGGGAAAGAAATGGGCAAATTTACCGGAGGCATGAACATCCCAGGCCTGTTCTAAAAATGGGCAGGAAAAGAGGAATAGGCGATGTTTTATCCAGAACCGGTCTCAAAGCTAATTGAAGGTTTTATGAAGCTGCCCGGCATTGGTCCCAAAACGGCTGGGCGACTTGCCTTTTTTGTGCTCAATATGAAAGAGGATGACGTATTGGACTTGGCAAAGGCATTGGTCAATGCCAAGCGTCAGCTTCACTACTGCTCAGTGTGCAACAATATTACCGATTTGGACCCATGCCATATTTGTCGGGACAAACGTCGCGATGGCTCTATTATTTGTGTGGTGCAAGAGCCGCGAGATGTTGTGGCAATGGAGAAAACGCGGGAGTTCGAAGGGTACTATCACGTCCTGCACGGGGCGATCTCTCCTATGGATGGGATCGGACCGGAGGATATTCGCATTCCGGACCTGTTGAAGCGCCTCGGTGACGAACAGGTGAAGGAAGTCATTTTGGCGACCAATCCGAATATCGAAGGGGAAGCGACAGCGATGTACATTTCCCGTTTGATTAAGCCTTTTGGCATTCGCGTGACACGTATTGCTCACGGCCTGCCAGTCGGTGGAGATTTGGAGTATGCCGATGAAGTCACGTTGACCAAAGCATTGGAAGGCAGACGCGATCTATAAAGGACGATTGTTTACATCCTAGATAATAGTAAGATAAACATAGAGAAGAAGACGGGGTCTGCCTGTCTTTTTTTCTTTTTAGGAGGAGGCAGCATGCCGGTTATTCGCATGGAGTTTCTGATACATGCTCCGCAACAAGCTTGCTTCGATGCAGCGAGAAGCATCGATTTGCACATGGAATCGACTGCCAGTACGAGGGAGAAGGCGATTGGTGGAGTAACGAGCGGACTGATTAACCTGGGAGAGTCTGTTACCTGGGAAGCTGTTCACTTCGGCATTAAGCAGAATTTGACGGCGAAAATAACAGAGATGGACGAGCCGCGTTATTTCGTGGATGAGATGGTCGCTGGGGCATTCAAACGCTTTCATCATAGGCATGAGTTCATTCCTGTAACGGACAATCTGACGAGGATGATTGATATCTTTGATTACACATCCCCATTGGGTATCTTGGGAAAACTCGCAGATTGGCTGTTCTTGGAGGCGTATATGAGGCGGTTTTTGCGGACGCGCAATGAATATATCAAGCAAGTAGCCGAAGCAGAGGCAAAAGCTTTGCAACAATGATAGGAAATGGCGGACTTTTTTGAATGGACGAGACATACAGTGAAATAGGAGCGTGAGGAGATGCTGACAGGACCAGGGCTGTCGCTTGCGAGTGGAGTTCAGCGACAAAAGTCCACTCCGTGGGCAATCATGCTGTTTATTGGGTATTGGCTCATGTTTGCTGCGGAGTTTTCCATGATTCGTTTTCAGAAGGGAGAAGACGGAAAGTGGGTCGCTTCCACCGTCGGGCAACCGGAAGTATGGCTAGGATTACTTGTTTTTGCAGTGACCGTACTCAGCGTAATTGCGACCGTTGGTTTCATTGTAAGCCTGCTCAAAGAGAGAAGGCAGACGTTATGGCTATGGGGATATCATGAGCTTACGGGTAATGACGTGCTGCATATTGTGGCATGGTTGCATATGTTTCAAACGGGGGTACTGCTGTTGTACGGGCTCGTGCTGGAAGGTACCATTTTTTCCACAGGCACGATCGGAGGCGTGTTGGAATCAGCTATTTTTCAATTGTTCCTCTTGATTTTGATCCCACTGTGGTTCCGTGGACGATTGGGGGAAATCGGCGTTTGCCGACCGGTACGACTGGGCCGGATGCTTGTGATGCTCGCTGTGTTGTTTCTTTTGATTGCACTGGTGTTGGATGCAGTGGTGACCAATCCGATCGCAGACTGGTTTGGACTCTCACTCTCATCGGAGCGGGAGCAACAGATCGAAAAAGAGATCGTGCAAGCGAAGGAAACGGATATTCTGGCGGCTCTCACTTCACTTCTGGTCATTGGCATATTGGTACCGATTGCGGAGGAGATTTTGTTTCGCGGTGTCATTCAGACTTATCTGGTTCAGAGAATTGGGTCAATCTTGGGCATCATCCTGAGCAGTCTCTGGTTTGGTCTTCTGCATATGGATGTTGCTCTGTTCGCTCCTCTTTTTGTCATTGGACTTTTACTCGGGTTTGTCCGGCATCGGTATCAATCCATTTGGGGAGCCGTTTTGCTGCATGCGGTGAACAACATGACAGGCGTACTTTACTACTTCAACTGAGGGGGATGCAGGTGAGTAGGTGGAGAAAAAAAGCGCGGTACGTGGTGGAGTGGAATGAAGATAGCTTGGATGTAGCCGTCAATCAGGCGCGAATGGACTGGCAGCATGCCCGCCATCTCGTGGAGATCAGTGAACCGGATGGCGGCATAGATGATGCCATTTATTATTTGCATGTGACCGAAAAGCGTTATATGTATTTGTTGGCGCAAGCAAAACGCGAGCTGAATCGTAGGCATGCATAGGAGGAAAGCCGATGACTACAGGGTGGATTATAGCTCTGATTGTAGTTGGAGTTTTGCTGGTGATCGCCGCCAGCAAATCTGTCACGGGCCCGATCAGGTGGATTGGATTCGGGATCATGCAAGTCGTGATTGGCGCACTACTGCTGTTTTTCACCAATCTGGTTGGAGAGCTGGCTAACTTTCACATTCCGATCAACCCGGTAACGGCTTTGCTCGTTGGACTTCTCCGTTTGCCTGGATTGGCTGCGTTAGTAGTGATCAAGCTATGGATTATGTAAACGTATGTGGCTTCGATTACCCATCTGTAAGCAAAAAGGCAACACCTCGATCCTCGTATTTCACCCGACTGTGGCTAGGCTGACGAAAGGAAGCAAGTAGGGCGAAGAGTCGTGGCAATGCGACAATCAACGTTCCGCTGACTAAGGTGAGCCCGTATCCTTGGGAAAGCCACACGTAAGCCCCGGCCGCCACAGCAACGCTTCCGCCGATTACCGTCAGCTCACTGGCACGATAAACAGATAGCGGCACGGGAAGCGGATAGCCTGCTCCCCACCATGGAGAGACGAGCATGTTAGCCGTAGTCTTTGGCTTATGGCCACGCAGATGAGCATACAGTCGAAATAAGACAAGGTGACAGATCGGTATTACAGGTAGGATCGCCAGAGTAACAATTAGCTTATAAGCTGGAACTTGGAGCAAGAAAGAGTGCGAGATAAGGGACAAGCCTATTAACAACAGTTGAAATAAATACCCGACGAGTTGCCAGCGAAAACGATAGAGAAGCTTGTAGCTATAGATCGTATGGGCTGCGGTTTCCTTCAAAGAAGTCACTTCCTTTTACGACGGTCTAGGTGAGTGAAAGTCTGCATTTCCATTATCGCACAGTCGCAAATCTTGAGAAAGCTCGTACAACAAATGAAACAAGCCGTTCGTCTGGCATGGGGACTGACGGCTTTTTCTTATATTTATGGGCAGGATAAAAGGAATGAAATGGAATATGAATTGTTTGATCATGATGAGGAGGAGGTCGCTTGTGTAAGGAAAGCATGAGGCTGTGGGTCATTTCTGAGGAGGTCGTAACCAGATTCGGCAATGAGCTCGGAGCATGTGGAATTGAGCTGGTTGTTTGCAGTACAGATGCCACGCAAGAAGTTGTCGATGGGTTTCTACTGACAAAAGAAAGTGACGGCAAGCTGTTAAGGGAAAGAAAACAGCAGCCGGGTACGGGTTCGTGGCTCACGCTCGTCTACGGAAGCGAGGTTCCATACGACTGGGCGAATATTTTGCTTTCACAATTCGGGAAGGCTGAGGGATATGAGCTCGTTCGGATGGCTTTATTCACCCCTGAGCGTGTGTTGCTTGGAGGTGACCCAAATGGTAGATGGATGCGTTTCCTCTGCCGATTGCTCGGTCGCTACTCCCTGGTGTCCATGGTATGCGGGATGCGCGAAGTAGATGAAGCGCTTCGACAATTGCCCCTATATTTGGCGTGGAAGGAGCAGTTTTATATCGAGCTGGGTAACAGATGCGACGAGAGAGGTGTTTCCTTGCAGCAGGTCAGTCGCGCACTTGGGATGGACAAACGAGTCGGTCAGGGTTGGCTATTCCCCTCTCGGCCAGACTCGTCGCTCATATGCAGGTGGTTAGAAAAAGAATGTAGAGTCTCTCTGCAAAAAGCGAATATACAACGGATTGTTCTATGGGGAGCGTATGCGCTATGGGAGCAGATGCCGGCTGATTGGTTGGATGAAAAAGATGTGACGGTCTATACGGGGGAGGACAAGCCAATTCCGAACGAAGGAATGGCACGTTGGACGTTATGCGATTCGTGGCAGGAAGCTGTAAAGGATGCAGATTTGCTCGTGATTGGCAATAGCGCCGGAACGGTCATCGCTGAGCTTCCGTTGCCCGAGCTCGTTTACGGAATGAGGCAGTCCTACGTCATTGATGCAGCAGCTTGCTTCCCTATACAGGAAGCCCAGTCCTATTTCCAAGGTTACCGAGCTATCGGCGAAAACACGAACGTTTGGGAATGATGCTGATTATAATGGGGTATAATGGTTGGTATATTGAGGAAAAGGGCAGGCGTTTTCACTATGGAAAAAGTTGCTCAGCGATGTATCGTCTGTGAACAGGAGCAGAATGACGGAATCGCCATTTGTGAGCAGTTTATCTGTCAAAGGTGTGAACAGGAAATGGTGAATACCGATGTACAGGATGAAAAGTATCCGTTTTTTATTCATCAGATGAGACGCATTTGGTTGCGAAAAGATGCATGAAGGAAAAAAGGCATCGGTGCATTCCGGTGTCTTTTTTCTGTGAAAAACGTCTCGACGTTTTTCATAAAAGTGGATGCAACCGCTTGCGGTCAAGAAAACGGTCATGACCGTTTTCTTGGACTCACGACAGACCCAAAACATGCTAGAATAGTGGTATTAAAATAAAGGACGTGAGTCGCGCGTGTTGGAGAGAGATGCTGAATTTCGGGAGCGACAAAAGCGTGCGCCCCTTTATGAACAGCTTGAACGGCACGCCAAGCATCGGCCGCATTCGTTTCATGTTCCAGGACATAAAATGGGCCACAGCTTTGACAGCCATGCCACAAAGCGGTTCCAAGACATACTGGAGCTGGACGTGACGGAAATTAGCGGGACAGATGATCTGCATCAGCCACAGGGTGTTATTGCAGAAGCGCAGGCTTTGGCAGCGCAAGCCTTCCATGCGGAACAGACTAAGTTTTTAATCGGAGGCAGTACGGTTGGGAATATCGCCCTGATCATGACCGTATGTCGGCCAGGCGACAAAATTCTCGTACAACGCAATTGCCATAAGTCCGTTTTTAACGGCATTATGATGGCGAGAGCAACACCGATATTCCTCGTTCCTGCTGTCGATCTGGCAACAGGAGTCGCTGCAGGTGTAAGGCGCGAAGATGTCGAGCGAGCTCTGCACGCCCATCCCGATGCCAAGGCAGTTTTTTTGACGAATCCCACTTATTATGGAATGGGTATCGATTTAGCGAAGATGGCGGCTACTGTGCATAAGTTTGACGTACCGCTTTTGATAGACGAGGCACACGGTGCACATTACGGGTTCCATCCTGCCTTTCCACATTCAGCTATGCAGGAAGGCGCCGATGCTTCAGTGCAATCTACACATAAAATGGCGACTGCGATGACGATGTCCTCCATGCTGCACGTACAGGGGGAGCGGATTGATCGTGAGCGGCTATTCCGGCATCTCGCCATGCTCCAGTCTTCCAGTCCTTCGTATGTGCTGATGGCTTCGCTCGATTTAGCCAGGCGACATATAGCGTTGGAGGCTGCGGAAGAGTGGAATCGATTGTTGCCACTCTTGGACAAGCTACGGGAGCGGCTTGATCGATTGGACTGGCTGGACTGGCCGCGCTTGTCGTCGAATAGCGTTTACGCTACGCTCGATCCATTGAAGCTGTTTTTCCATTTGCGAACGGGACAATTCAGTGGATTTGAGCTGCAGAAGAGGATGGAGAAGCACGGGATTTTCTCGGAGCTGGCTGATGACTCTCATGTTCTCCTCGCAGCTTCAACAGGGACATCTTCTCGTGATTTGGATGCTCTGTGGCGACTGCTGGAATCGATGGCGCCGCAAGTAGAACCGGGAGAGGAGCGCATTCTTTTGACGGGAGTCGTATCTTCTCATTATTTGCGCGAGCAGGCATTACCGATGCACGAAGCCGTTGATTGCGCGCGGGAGTCCATTCCTTTGGAGCAGGCTCTGGGGCGAATTGTGGCAGAGATGGTGATTCCGTATCCGCCAGGGATTCCGGTACTGGTGCCAGGCGAGCGGATCGATGCAGAGAGCTTGGCGATGTTAAAAGAGCTGTCGAGAGGGCAGACGCGATTCCATGGCGTACAAGACGACCAGCTGCAGACGATACAGGTTTTACGATAATCAAGCAATTGGCCTGCTACAACAGGGGTGGAAGGAGCATGGAAGTGGCAACAGGAAACAAAGGCCGGTTTATTACGATAGAAGGCGGAGAAGGGGCAGGGAAATCCACCGTCATCGCCAAATTATACGAAGAATTGAAAGCGCGGGGAGTCGATGTACTTTTGACTCGAGAGCCCGGCGGAATTGATATCGCCGAAAAGATTCGGGAAATTATTTTGAATCCGGCCCACACGCAGATGGATGAAAGAACAGAGGCTCTCTTGTATGCGGCAGCACGTGGGCAGCATTTGGCGGAAAAAGTACTACCGGCTTTGGCAGAGGGCAAGCTGGTACTATGCGACCGCTTTATCGACAGCAGTCTTGCTTACCAAGGGCATGCGAGAGGTCTGGGCATTGATGCCGTTTACCAAATCAACCGATTCGCTGTTGGTGATTGCATACCGGAATTGACATTGTTCTTTGATGTTGCGCCGGCAACTGGATTAGCGCGGATCAACGCCTCCCGCGGTCGGGAAGTCAATCGTCTCGATCTGGAGGGGATGCGTTTCCACGAGCTGGTTCGAGAAGGATATCAGCTGGTGATGGAAAGCGACCCAGAGCGCTTTGTCGTGATTGATGCCGAGCAGCCGATGGAACAAGTATATCAATCTGCCCTCCAGGCACTGCTAGACCGATTATAGGTTCCCAGTACCCCAGGAAGATGTACATGCTGTATAATATGTTTAAGCAAAATATCGTACCAAGCCTACGTATTTTTCATACAATGAAGAAATCAAAGTGGGATCTGATCATGGGAGAAAGGGTGATAGCCGATGAAAATGGTAGTTGCGGTCGTCCAAGATAAAGATAGTGGTCGTCTGTCTCAACAACTGGTGAAAAAAGGCTTTCGTGCTACGAAGCTTGCCAGTACGGGTAGCTTTTTACGAGCCGGTAACACAACTTTTTTGATCGGTACGTCTGACGAAAGCGTGCCGGAAGTAATCGACATCATTGCGCATAATTGCAAATCCCGCAAACAAATGGTCACTCCCGTCTCTCCTCTTAGTAATGCCGTAGACTCGTTCATGCCATATCCGCTGGAAGTACAAGTGGGTGGTGCGGCAGTATTCGTACTCGATGTCGGAGAGTTCCACTCATTTTAACCTTGGTTCCTGCTCTCTTTTTTCGCAACTTTCGTATATACTTGATCTCACGGGGTTAAACCTGTAATGGATCGGGCAACGGAGGTGGCGATATGAAAATCAGTGATGGGTTACGGCCTAAACTGGACTTGGTAAAAACGACGGATTCACGCAAGAATCCTCAGCTAGAAAAGCTGAATTTTGGCACGATGATTCAAGGAGAAGACGAACGTATGTCGCAGGAACGGCTAACCCGGCTACTGACAGACATAGACAGGCAGGGACAGATTCTTGCTCGTTCCCGCGCCGTTCGCGACTTCTATGCTTATAAAAATCTCGTCAAGCAGTTCATGGAAGAGGCAGTGAAGTTCGGTATTGCCTTGGACGACAGACGAGGAATGAATCGGCGAGGCCGCAGCAGGCTGTACAAAATCGTCAAAGAGGTGGATGCAGAGCTGCTCAGACTGACAGATGAGCTCTTGAGCGAGCAGGCACCCACGATTGATTTGTTAGCCAGGATTGGAGAAATCCGCGGTATGCTGATCAATTTGTATTTTTAGTGGGTGTGAAACCATCATGACATGGACCCGTTTTTCTCAGCAGCCACGAGCACAGGAACTGCTGTATCATAGTTTGCGCAATGAACGACTGGCACACGCCTACTTGCTGGCGGGTCCCAAAGGCTCAGGTAAAAAGCAGATGGCCCTGCATCTGGCGAAGTCCCTTTTTTGTCCGGAAAGGGAGGCAGACGCCTGCGGGGCCTGTGTTACATGCAGGCGCATAGAGGGTGGTAATCACCCGGACGTGCTGTTTATCACGCCTGACGGGGCTTCTATCAAAATCGACCAGATCCGTTCGCTGCAAAAAGAAATGGCGATGCGAGCTGTAGAGTCGTCACGCAAGGTATACATCATTGAGCACGTTGATAAAATGACGACGCAGGCTGCCAACAGTCTTCTCAAATTTCTGGAGGAACCGCCCGCTGGTGTACTGGCGTTGCTTTTGACAGAGCACAGCCATGCGATTCTTCCCACGATTTTATCCCGATGCCAAATCGTTCAATTTTCGCCACTTTCTGCAGATGCGATAGCTGAAAAGCTGCGTGCAGAGGGCGTTTTGGCGGGAATGGCGCAGGTTGCTTCCCACATTACGACAAATGTGGAAGAAGCCATGGCACTCAGCCAATCAGAATCGTTTGCACAGCTAAGAAATCTAGTGATACAATTGGTGCAGGAGTGCAAACAGCGCAATTCATCTGCACTCTTTACGATCCATGATATGTTGCAAAAGAGCGACAAAAGTAAAGAGGAACTACCCCTCTTTTTAGATTTGCTCATCCTTTGGCTGCGCGATATCCTGTATTTGCAAGTAGGCAGGCATGCCCATCTCATTAACAGCGACCAACAGGATGTGCTGCAAGGACAAGCACTGGTATGGACAAAAGCTGAGCTCTTGCGTGGGATAGATTTGGTCATGGAGACGAAAAATCGGATAGAGCGAAATGCCAACGCACAGTTGGCTCTTGAGCGGTTGGTTCTTCAATTCCAGGAGGGATAACCCTTGTACGAGGTTGTTGGGGTCCGCTTCAAGAAAGCGGGCAAAATATATTACTTCGACCCTGACCGACTGCCGATTGAGCAAGATTGCACCGTCATCGTTGAAACGGCGCGAGGGGTCGAATTTGGCAAGGTCGTCATTGGCAAGAAAGAAGTAGCGGAGTCTGATGTTGTATTGCCGCTGAAAAAGGTCATTCGAATGGCAGACGAGCGAGATGCAAAGCAGGTGGATGAAAACAAGCAAGCCGCCAAGAATGCTTTTGCTGTATGCCAGACGAAGATCAAGGAGCACAAGCTCGATATGAAGCTGGTCGATGTGGAATACACATTTGACCGCAACAAGATCATCTTTTATTTTACCGCTGACGGCAGGGTTGACTTCCGCGAGCTGGTAAAAGACCTCGCCTCCGTATTCCGTACCCGGATTGAGCTTCGCCAGATCGGTGTGCGTGACGAAGCCAAAATGCTCGGCGGGATCGGGCCTTGTGGCAGGTTGCTTTGCTGTTCGACGTTCCTCGGCGATTTCGAGCCCGTCTCGATCAAAATGGCCAAGGACCAAAATCTTTCGTTGAATCCAGCCAAAATCTCCGGTCTTTGCGGCCGGTTGATGTGCTGTTTAAAATACGAGAACGACAACTATGAAAGCTCGCGGGATGAAATGCCGGATGTCGGCAAACTGGTCACGACCCCTATGGGGAATGGACGAGTAGTTTCCGTAAATGTACTTGACCAATCTGTCCAAGTGGAGCTTTCGATCGACAAGCGCGTCACTGAATTCGGTTTGGATGAGATTGCGATAGGGCTCCCCACCTTTGAATAAAGCGTGGGGGTAGGGGAGAGGTGAGCTAGTGGACAAACGGGAAATCTTCGTCAAGATGACGAGCCTTGAAGAACGTATTGGGGACCTTTATAAAGAGATTGGTGAATTGAAAGACGTCATCGTCGTTGTGATGGAGGAAAACGCCCAATTACTCGTTGAAAACCAGCACCTTCGCAACCGACTAGACAGGAAAAAGAGCGACTCCCAGGCAAAACAGAAGGGAACAAGCCCTGTCGCGAAGGAGAAAGCCAAAAAGGCAAAGGCAGTGGTCGGAGAAGGGTATGACAACCTCGCTCGTTTGTACGCGGAAGGGTTTCATATCTGCAATGTGCATTTCGGCAGCCTGCGAAAAGAAGGGGATTGCCTGTTCTGTCTCTCATTCCTGAGCGGCGGCCCTCAAAAATAAACGGTGAGTAACCAGCACCATAGAAAAAGCGACCTGGGCCACGTGTCAGGTCGCTTTTTTCGGAATTCATAAGACAAGAACAAAAGGGAGTACGAACGATAGATGGAACCTGTCATCAACGTGCCGCTGTATGAAACAGAGCGCATCGACGATTTACTGACGCATGAAATGAAAATTATCCAGAGCCACGAAGTGTTTTGCTTCTCCATGGACGCTGTTCTATTGGCGAGGTTCGCTTCGGTGCCAAAGCGTGGAAAAGTCTTGGATATGTGCACGGGCAATGGAGCGATTCCGCTCATTATGACCACGCGTACGCCGGAGGCCAGTTTTGATGGAATCGAAATTCAAGAGCGGCTGTTCAGTATGGCGAGCCGCAATGTGACATTGAATAGCTTGGACGAACGGATTACGATGCATCGCGGGGATGTGAAGGATGCGGTGTCTTTGTTCGGGCACGGGAAGTTCGATCTAATCACGTGCAATCCGCCGTACATGCCTGCGACGAGCGGGGAGAAAAACATAAGCGAGCACTTTGCGATTGCCCGCCATGAGATCATGCTGTCTCTGGAGGATGTCATTCGAGTGGGGAGTCAGCTGCTGAAAAACGGTGGAAAGCTGGCGCTCGTGCATCGATCGACACGTTTAATCGACATTGTTTCTCTTATGCGCCAATACGGCATTGAGCCGAAGCGGATGCGATTGGTTTATCCGCGCAGGGAAGCAGAGCCGAATATGGTTCTGATCGAGGGAATGAGGGGTGGAAAGCCGGAGCTGAGAATTCAGCCGCCGCTGATTGTTTATGAAAATGGTGAGCAATACTGTGAAGAACTACAGGAAATCTATTACGGCAGACGAGATTCCCTCGAGTAAGAGCCACTATGTCTACATCCTGTCTTGTGCGGATGGGACGCTCTACACCGGTTATACGACAGAACTGGTACGTCGCTTGGCTACTCATAATGAAGGAAAAGGCGCCAAGTATACCAGAGGCCGCGGTCCAGTAGAGCTGCTCTACTGGGAAGAGGGAGCAGATCGCTCCTGGGGCTTGAAGCGGGAGGAGAGTATCAAACGATTGTCGCGCAAGCAAAAAGAAGAATTGATTGGAGGGGCCTGTGAATGAACGTACAGCGCAGTTTTGCGTCAGAGGAAGCAGGAGTCCTTTATTTGGTCGCTACACCCATCGGCAATCTCGACGATATAACGGTGCGTTGTCTGGACACGTTGCGTGCAGTCGATGTCATTGCGTGTGAGGATACATGCCAGACGCGAAAGCTGCTGAATCATTTTCAAATTGAAAAGCGAACGGTCAGCTACCATGAGCATAATAAGGAAGCAAGTGGAAATGGGCTTTTGCAGTGGCTGGCCGAGGGGAAGAAAATTGCCTTGGTGAGTGATGCTGGCTTGCCCGCTATTTCTGATCCAGGGGCTGAGCTGGTACGTGATGCGACGGCAGCAGGATTCCCTGTCATCCCTGTCCCGGGTGCGAATGCAGCACTGACAGCCTTGATCGCATCCGGTCTGCCTACTGATCGCTTCGTATTTTGCGGTTTTATGGGACGCGAAAACAAAGAAAGACGCGAAGAGCTGGAGCGACTGAAGCGCTATCCAGAGACGCTGATTTTTTATGAAGCGCCCCATCGGGTAGAAAAGACGCTTTCTGCTATGCGGGAAGCTTGGGGAAATCGGCGAGCTGTCTTGGCTAGGGAGTTGACCAAGCGTTACGAGGAATTTGTGCGCGGGACGTTGGATGAGCTGTTGGAATGGTTGCGTAGTGGCGAAGTACGCGGTGAGTTTTGTGTCATTGTCGAAGGGAACACTGGACCACTGGAAGCGGAAGTTGACGATTCATGGTGGCAATCACTGAGTGTTGTGGAGCATGTGGATCATTACTGCGCCCAAGGCATGGGGAAAAAGGAAGCCATCAAGCAAGCTGCGGATGATCGCAACGTATCCAAACGAGATGTTTATAACGAATACCATCGTGAATAGCAGGACACAAAGAGAGTAAGAGCTGGCCAATACGGTCGGCTTTTTCTTTTCGTCTTTTCGATGTTGCGTCCGATTTGTATGCCCCAAGGCTGTTTTTCTTTCGGGCCTTGTTGGAGAAAAATAAAATAGCCTTCGCAAGGCTTGTCCCTCACGAAGGCATGCATATGTAATCAAATGATGTTAGCGTTTAATAGGCATTTCAGTCAGGCAATCTTGGCACACAATTTTACCTTTAAAATGAGATACTTTATCAGCATTACCGCAGAAGATACAAGCAGGCTCATACTTTTTCAGGATGATGCGCTCACCATCTACGTAAATTTCCAAAGCATCTTTTTCAGCGATACCCAGTGTGCGGCGCAATTCGATTGGAATAACGACACGACCCAATTCATCTACTTTACGAACAATTCCTGTTGATTTCATCATAGTAAAATCTCCTCCCAAAATCTGTATATGTCGATGCTATTGTTAAACGCCATCATTTATCGTCAATATTCGACATTTTCTGTTGGGATTATCATACCAGCCATTCCCAAAGGTGTCAACATGATTTTGACAAATCTTTGAAAAGCAAAGTGTTTTTTGAAAATGAAAATGCTGTTATATCGGTGTTTCATAAAAGAATGGAAGCGATATGGAAATTTTTATGGATAAAATTTACTGGAAGAACTGGATGTCGAATAAGTCGATTCATGTCGAATGGCTACGTGTTAATTCGACAAAAACCCCAAGTTCTTTCTTTTCTTCTTTTATTTTGAAATTCCTGCATCCCTAACGAAAAGATTTATCCGCTGAAAATGGGGTGGCCTGAGATGTTTACAAAACAGGTTGGTCGTGTACAATAGAGGATAAATGCAGCAAATGATAGCAAACGACCATGATGGGAAGAGTAAGCCGATCCTCCTTATTGCAGAGAGCCGGGGTAGCTGAGAACCGGTATAAGCGAGCAAGCTGAACATGGACCCTGAGTCTTGCAGATGAACAGTGACGGAATTGGCCGTACTCAGTAGTTTGCGACGTAAGCCCACGTTACGGGTAGAGTCATGCTTTGACTCACCAAGTCCGTTTTCCGTGAGGGGACGGAACATTTGGGTGGTACCGCGAGATAGAGCTCGCCCCAATTTTTTTGGGGTGGGCTTTTCCTTATTTAATAAACGTAAACAGGAGGGGAATAGTTGCAATGAAACCTACTTATTACATTACGACACCGATTTACTACCCAAGCAACAAGCTCCACATTGGTAACGCATACACCACAATTGCGTGTGATGCCTTGGCGCGATACAAGCGTTTGCGCGGCTATGATGTGTATTACCTGACCGGAACTGACGAGCATGGTCAAAAACTCCAGGAGCGTGCAGCCGAAGATGGCAAGCAACCGCTCGAATTCATCGACCCGATTGTCGATTGGGTAAAGGACCTGTGGCAAAAGCTGGACATCTCTTATGATGATTTCATCCGTACTACAGAGCCACGTCATAAAGACGTTGTACAAAAAGTGTTCCAGCGTCTGCTTGATCAAGGTGATATTTATTTGGGCGAGTACGAAGGCTTCTACTGTGTACCTGACGAGGCATTTTGGACAGAGACCCAATGTAAAACCGATAATGGATATATTTGCCCAGACTGCGGACGCGAAGTAAAGAAAGTGAAGGAGAAAAACTACTTCTTCCGCATGTCCAAGTATCAGGACAGATTGCTTGCGCACATTGAAGCAAATCCTGAGTTTATCCAGCCAGAGAGCCGTCGCAATGAGATGGTCAACAACTTCCTGAAGCCAGGTCTTCAGGATCTGTCCGTGTCCCGCAGTACGTTTGACTGGGGAATCAAGGTTCCGAGCGATCCAGAGCATGTGATTTACGTATGGATCGATGCGTTGACGAACTATATTTCTGCCCTTGGTTATTTGTCCGAGGACGACAGCAAATACCGTAACTTCTGGCCAGCTAATGTTCACATGGTCGGAAAAGACATTTTGCGCTTCCATACGATCTACTGGCCGATTTTGCTGATGGCGCTGGATGTTCCGCTGCCAAAACAAATCTTTGGTCATGGCTGGCTCTTGATGCCGGACGGAAAAATGTCCAAATCCAAAGGGAACGTGATCGATCCGAAGGTGTTAATCGACCGTTACGGCTCTGATGGCGTTCGCTACTTCCTGCTGCGCGAGATCAACTTCGGCCAAGATGGCATCTTCACGCCAGAATCGTTCGTACAACGCCTGAACTACGACCTGGCGAATGACATCGGAAACCTGCTGAGCCGTACAGCTACGATGATTGAGAAGTATTTCGATGGGATTGTTCCAGCTCCACAAGATGCAGGAGAGCCGGACGACAGCTTGATCGGTCTGGCGATGAAAACGAAGGCGCTGGTGGAAGAGCATATGGAAGAAATGCGCTTCTCAAATGCACTGGCTCACATCTGGGAGCTGGTGGGACGTACTAACAAATACATCGACGAAACCATGCCTTGGAACTTGGCGAAATCCGAAGAAACCAAAGGTCGTCTGGCGACAGTTATGTACAATTTGGTTGAAAGCATCCGCATCAGCTCCGTTCTGATTCAACCGTTCATGACCAAAGCACCAGCGAAAATCTGGGATCAGCTGGGTATCCTGGGCAATGAAGAAGCAACGAGCTGGGAATCTGCCGCTGTATGGGGTGGACTGCCTGCTGGAAGCACCGTCAGCCGCAAGGAGCTGCTCTTCCCGCGTCTGGATGTTCAAGCTGAACTGGCTTTCATCGATGATTCGACAGCGGAAGCGCGTCGTCAAGCAGAGGAAAACAAGAAGAAGCAAGCAGCTTTGAAAGGGGAAGCACCTGTGAGCGAAACGAACACCAACCAACCAGAAGCAGCGACAGAAAAACCTGCTGATGCGAAAGAAGAAATCAGCATTGACGATTTTGGAAAAGTAGAGCTGCGCGTTGCACAGGTAGTGGAATGTGCAAAGCACCCAAATGCTGATAAGCTGTTGGTTCTGCAATTGGATCTCGGCTACGAGAAGCGCCAGGTTGTTTCTGGTATCGCGAAATACTACTCCCCAGAAGACATGGTCGGCAAAAAAGTGATCCTCGTAGCTAACCTGAAGCCTGTGAAGCTGCGTGGCGAGCTGTCTCAAGGTATGATTTTGGCAGCTTCTTCCGGAGATCAGTTGACACTTGCGACTGTCGATCCAAGCATGCCAAATGGAGCAATTGTGAAGTAACGAGGGCAAGGAAAGGAAGGACCCATCTTGTTATTCGAAACCCATGCGCATCTAAATGCGAAGGAATTTGATGAGGATCGTGCAGACGTCATCGCTCGTGCGCAGGAAAATGGCGTCAGCACAATTGTGAACATCGGATTTAACGCTGAAACGATTCCGACCTGCATGGATTTGGCTCATGCGTATGACTTTATTTACGCCGTCATCGGATGGCATCCGCAAGACGCCAAGGATATGACAGACGAACATCTGGAATGGATTGAAGAGCTCAGTCGTGATCCGAAAGTGGTGGGATTGGGTGAAATGGGCTTGGACTACTATTGGGATACGTCGCCTCGCGATGTGCAGGCAGAGGTATTCCGTAAGCAGATTCGCCTGGCCCGCAAGCTCGATATGCCGATCATCATCCACAATCGCGATGCTCATCAAGATGTGCTCACGATCCTGAAGGAAGAGAAGGCAGCAGATGTTGGTGGTATCATGCACTGCTTCTCGGGCAGCTGGGAAACAGCGAAGCAGGCACTGGACATGAATTTTTATATTTCGTTCGGTGGTCCGCTCACGTTCAAGAATGCCAAGCAGCCAAAAGAAGTAGCAGCCAAGGTACCGCTAGACAAGCTGTTAATAGAGACGGATTGCCCATATCTCACTCCTCATCCTTTCCGTGGAAAGCGAAATGAGAGCGGCTATGTGCGCTACGTCTGTGAAGAAATGGCGAACATTCATGGTCTGTCTTATGAAGAAATGGCAAAAATCACTGCAGACAATGCAAGACGTTTGTTTCGCTTGAATGACTAATAAAAACGGGAAATCACGATTGATCACGTGATTTCCCGTTTTTTTGTGTTATAGAACCTGGTTCTACTCCATTTTGTCGACGCATACGATGAACAATGTGTCGAACGATTATTGTCCATCCGACATGGCTCCTCGACAGGTTTCTGCTACCATTCGCCACGCATATTTTGCTAGTCTGATAACATTATCGCTTCAGCCAAAAGGGAGGGTAAATTTGACAAAGCCGGGAAAGTGAAATACAATCAAAGCCGACCTTGTGAAGTACCGGCCACTTCCAGAATATTAGTGCAATTACATCGACCCTTACCTGGCTAGACAAGAAGAGCCTCGTGCTTTTCTAGGAAAAGGAGTGTGGGAAATGGAGTTACGCGCGATATGGGAAAGGTATAAGGATCGTGGGCTAGTCTTTTTCGGCTGCCTTGCTCTTGTGCTCGTTCCCATGATTGGCTATTTCTCTGCCCAGGCTACTCAGCCAAAACAGGTCACTTTTTCGTTGGACGGAGAAAGCAAGACGGTCGCAACAAAAGCAAGGACCGTTGAGCAGTTCTTAACCGAGCGAAACATTACGGTAACGGAAAAGGATTCCCTTCAACCAACACCTGAGACGAAGCTAACAGACGGAACACTCATTACTTTATATACGACCTGGTCGATACCAATCCAGGTTGACGGGCAGAAAAAAACGATAGAGACACGTAGTCGTGATGTTGCTGGTGCGTTGAAGGACGGCGGCATCGTGCTAGGTGAGAAGGACCGGGTAGAACCGGCTTTGACCGCTACACTTACCAAGGACTCTTCGATCAGCGTAAAGCGGGTTGTTGAGAAAATGGTAAAAGTCGATGAGCGAGTCGCCTTTCAAGAAATACGCAAAAATGATCCAGCGCTGACAAAAGGCAATACCCGCGTATTACAGAGCGGGCAAGAAGGTAAGGCAATTGCACATTATAAGCTAGTCATGGAAGACGGAAAAGAAGCCTCCCGTGAACTGGTGAAAAGAGATGTACTTGTACCCAAGAAAGATAATATCGTAGCCGTGGGTACCGCAGTCCCAACGATGCAGAAAAAGGGTCAACCAGATCGGGTCCTGGTTGCTTCTGCATCGGGTCCGGTCTCGCGTGGTGGAAAAGTGTTTAGGCCGAAAAAAGTACTGAACGGGGTTACCCTGACCGCCTATACTCCTGCGGGAGGTGGCAAACACCCAAGCTCACCGGGCTATGGTCGCACAGCGACAGGGGTAAAAGCCAAGGCAGGTCACACAATCGCTGTAGATCCTAAAGTCATTCCTTATGGATGGTGGGTGTACATTGAAGGTGTTGGGTATCGTCGAGCTGAAGATACGGGTGGTGCCATGAAAGGTGGCAAGATCGACGTATTCGTAAGCACGGATTCCGAGGCGAGGAAATTCGGTCGCAAGCGTAATAAAACTGTATATATCATAGGACCACAGAAGCCTTAGGACAGGAGCGATTGCTCCTGTTCTTCTGTTTCCTCCATGGTTATTGTGATAAGCTGTTTATTAGTTAGACGATCCTGATTTACCAAATGTTACATGTATTTTTGGCTTTGGGTACGGTTTTTTTTGGAACACTAGTACCGTACCGACTTTGTACGAAAGTGGGAGCACATGATGAAGATCAAGGAAGTCATCGTGGTGGAAGGAAGAGACGATACCGCAGCAATCAAACGGGCGGTAAATGCGGATACGATTGAAACTGGCGGTTCTGCCATTCATAAAAGAACGATTGAAAAAATCAGGCTGGCACAACAAAAACGCGGTGTTATTATTTTTACAGACCCTGATTATCAAGGGGAGCGCATCCGCAAAATTATCAGCAAATCGGTCCCTGGCTGCAAGCACGCGTTTATTACGCAAGAGGACGGCACCAAAAAGGGCGACATCGGCGTAGAAAACGCAACGCCTGACGTGATTATTCGTGCACTCTCGGAAGTGCGTACCGAAATGGCGGAGACGGCAGGGGAGATTACCTCAGACGATTTGCTGGCAAATGGCCTTACGTCCGGAGTAGATGCCAAAGAACGGAGAATCAAGCTGGGAGAAGCATTGGGGATCGGGTACGCCAATGCCAAGCAAATGCTGCAGCGGCTCAATGCATTCCAGATCAGTCGAGCAGAATTCGAAGCGGCCATTACGGCCATCAACAAAGAGAGGGAGTAAGCGATGACCCAAATAGCGGGCAAGGATATTGCCACACCTACGCGCACGAAAGAAGTATTGGAGAAGTACGGCTTTTCTTTTAAGAAGAGTCTGGGCCAGAACTTCCTGATAGACACCAATATTTTACATAACATTGTTTCGGAGGCAGACCTTACCAAGGAAAAGGGAGCGATTGAAATTGGGCCCGGTATTGGTGCGCTGACGGAGCAACTGGGACGAGCTGCAAAAAAAGTGATGGCGATCGAAATCGACCAACGCCTGTTGCCCATTTTGCAAGACACGCTGTCTCCCTATGAAAACATCGAGGTCGTTCATGGAGATGTACTGGAGCTTAACCTAAAGGCATTAATAGAAGAGAAGATGGCAGGAGTGGAAAAGCTGAGCGTAGTGGCGAATTTGCCATACTATGTGACGACGCCAATCCTGATGAAGCTGTTGGAAGAGAGATTGCCACTAGAAAACATCGTGGTGATGATTCAAAAAGAAGTGGCAGAGAGAATTGCAGCCAAACCGGGAACGAAAGATTATGGTTCTCTATCAGTGGCCGCACAATTTTATGCAGAAACAGAAGTAGCAATGATTGTGCCTGCAAGCGTGTTTATCCCTCGTCCGAATGTGGATTCGGCCGTTATTCGCCTGAAGGTCAGAGATCGTCCTCCTGTCGAGGTAGACAATCAGGATGTGTTCTTCCGAGTGGTACGCAACTCGTTTGCACAGCGCCGAAAAACTTTGCTGAACAACTTAATGAACGGACTGTTCCTGAAAACCCAAAAAGATGAAGTAATACAGATGCTCACAGACATCGGAATCGAGCCAACACGCCGCGGTGAAACACTCAGTTTGGACGAATTCGCCCGCCTAGCTAACGAAAGCTTGCGCCGCGGACTGATTACTCAATAGCGAAATAAAAACCCTTGTTTTTGGGCGATTTAGTCCAGAAATGGGGGTTTTTGTATGTTTCCGCCCCTTATGCATATGTTTTGACAAATATCTACATTTTTTATGAAAAAAACCCCGTTGACAAAATATCTGCAGGGTTGCTATAATTTTTTATTTCTTTGACAAAATATAAGTGAGCTGTTATAATAGATGTAAGCGAGGTGGATGGAACAATGGCAAGAAACGCGTTACTTGACATTAAACGCAGTTTAGACGGACACATTGGTGAGCGCATCCTGCTGAAGGCTAATGGTGGTCGCCGAAAAACCGTCGAACGAAGTGGCATCCTCGAAGAAACTTACCCATCTGTGTTTGTAGTAAAGCTGGATGACGATCAACTCTTTGAGCGGGTATCTTACAGCTATGCTGACATCTTGACGGAAACAGTAGAGTTGACGGTGTGTAAGGAAAACGAGCACATCCGCATTACATTTGTACAACAGTAGAGCCCTTTTGGGTTCTACTGTTTTGTTTTTTGTATCGAAAAGCTCTGAACATTTGGTTGATGCGATAAATAAACTCTGCGTGGAGCACACTAAGCCTGTCAACGAGAAGGAGGGTGCTATGGGTCGCAGACGAGGGATGATGTCAGAGAAGTTCAAGATGGAGCTGGCCAAGGAGCTTGGGTTTTACGATACGGTAAAAGCCGAGGGTTGGGGAGGCATCACGACCCGTGACGCGGGCAACATGGTTAAGCGTGCTGTTCAGCTCGCTGAGGAAGCGTTAGCCGCCAAGCGATTGTAACGTTATTACGTTAGGGTTTCATCGTACGCACGTTTCTCACCACATAAATACTCGTTGACGGGGCCGGGGAATCCCGGCTTTTCGCCACCAAGAGAGCTGAATTTTCTAAATAACCACAATGATCTCGATCCTATTCTTTTTAATTGATCAAGTGGCATGGGAGAGTTTGGCTATGCTACAATAAGAGACTAGGAAATTTAGAAAGTAGGCAGAGGTGAACTACGTGCGTATCTCGGTCAAAGCTCCGGCCAAAATCAATTTGACTCTCGACGTGCTTGCCAAACGGCCGGACGGTTATCACGAAGTAGAAATGGTGATGACAACCGTAGACTTGGCAGATCGTGTGGACATGACTCTACGCGAAGATGGTGAGATTACGCTGGACTGCTCTGCCAGCTTCGTACCGGATGATATCCGTAACCACGCATATAAAGCGGCAACGCTCATGAAAGAAAAATTTCAAGTGCGCCAAGGCGTACACTTGTATATCGACAAACAAATTCCGGTTGCGGCTGGACTGGCAGGTGGCAGTAGTGATGCAGCAGCAACACTGCGCGGCTTGAACCAATTGTGGAATCTCGGTCTGACGAAGGATGAGCTGGCTAAAATCGGAGCAGAAATTGGCTCGGATGTGCCATTTTGCGTGTACGGAGGAACGGCACTGGCGACGGGGCGTGGCGAACAGATTGCGCATCTGGGAGTACCTGCACCGTGTTGGGTCATTCTGGCCAAGCCACCAATTGGCGTATCCACTCCGGATGTATACGGAAATCTGCGTGTGGCACAAATTGATAATCATCCCGATACCAAACAAATGCTTCAAGCCATAGCAACACAAGACTTTTCGTTAATGTGCCAATCTCTTGGAAATGTGTTGGAGAACGTTACGCTCTCCCTTCATCCACAAGTAAGGCAAATCAAGGAGCTCATGATCGCTTCGGGAGCAGATGGTGTGCTGATGTCAGGCAGTGGCCCTACTGTTTTTGCTCTTGTACAAAAGGAAGCGAAAGTACATCGGATCTACAACGCTTTGCGAGGTTTTGTCAAAGATGTGTTTGTTGTCCGAATGTTAGGCGCCCAAGATGGGGAAATACTTGCATAAACCCGTATGGAAATGATACATTAACAGCATAATATTCGGTTTTGGAGGAAGAGCCATGAAGAAATTGCGCAGAAGTGCACGTCTGGTTGACATGACGCAGCACTTGCTTGCCCATCCCCATACGCTGACTCCTCTCACTCTGTTCGCGGAACAATACGGCGCAGCGAAATCATCCATCAGTGAAGACTTGTCTATCATCAAGGAAGCTTTTGAAGTTCAAGGGGTAGGCTTGTTGAAAACGGTGGCGGGAGCGGCAGGCGGAGTGAAGTATATTCCACAGGTTAAAACGGAAGAGGCCCTTCACTTCATGCGCGAACTGATCGGTCAACTCGCTAATCCAGAGAGACTTTTGCCAGGTGGATATTTGTACATGTCCGACATTCTCGGAAACCCACAAACCATGGCGAAGATCGGGAAGCTCTTTGCAACCGCTTATGCGGACAAAAATGTAGATGTCGTTATGACGGTGGAAACAAAGGGGATTCCACTTGCGTATGCGACGGCTATGTTTTTGAATGTGCCTGTTGTAATTGTGCGTCGTGACAACAAGGTGACGGAAGGTTCAGTAGTGAGCATCAACTATGTATCAGGCTCCAGTAAGCGGATTCAAACCATGTCACTTGCTCGTCGCGGATTGGCCGAGCAGTCTCGTGTCCTCATTGTGGACGACTTTATGAAAGCTGGCGGGACGCTGCGGGGCATGATTGATCTGCTGCAAGAATTCCGCGCAACCGTTGTAGGATGCGGAGTACTGGTAGAAACGACAGCGGATGTTTCTGAGCGTTTGGTAGATGAGTACGTATCGCTTGCAAAACTGCAGGATGTAGACTTCAAGGGCAAGCAAATCGAAATAGAGCTAGGCAGTTTTTTTGAAAATAGAGGGGAGTAGATTTTGATGGCAATCTCTTTTGTTTCGACTGATAAGGCTCCTGCCGCTATTGGTCCCTACAGCCAAGCTGCAAAGGTAGGTCCATTTCTTTTTGCATCCGGTCAAATTCCTCTGCGTGCAGACGGCACTTTGGTAGAAGGTGACGTAGTAGAGCAGACCCATCAGGTTTTTTCCAACATCCAAGCGGTACTGGCAGAAGCCGGTGGCAGCCTGACCAACGTGGTGAAGGCGACTGTATTCATCAAGGATATGAATGATTTTGGCCAACTGAATGAAGTGTACGGTCACTATTTCGGTGATCACAAGCCAGCACGTTCCACTGTGGAAGTGGCGCGTCTGCCACGCGACGTAAAAGTCGAGATCGAAATCGTTGCATACATCGAATAGAAAAAAATGGAAAAAAGCCTGACGCTACGCGCGTTGGGCTGTTTTTTATGTCCAAAGTAGTGACTTACAAAATATGACATATAAACATATTTATATATTTTTTCAAAAATTGCATAAAGATAAGCAGGAATATTTACCCAGCGGGTGGAAATACTCCTAAACGCGTTACATAGATAAAGGGAGTGAACTAGATGGAAGTAACAGACGTAAGACTGCGCCGAGTGAATACGGATGGTAGGATGAAAGCGATTGCATCCATTACAATCGACCATGAATTCGTGGTTCATGATATCCGTGTCATTGACGGAAACAATGGTATGTTTGTAGCTATGCCGAGCAAGCGTACACCGGATGGAGAATTCCGTGATATCGCACATCCGATTTCTTCGACTACCCGTGAAAAAATCCAGGCAGCAGTTCTGACAGAATACGACCGCGTTGGTCAAGAAGAAGAGAGCACTATCGAAGCTGGTGCATAATTAAAATCCTTATACAAAGCACCCTGTCACTACTTGCGGCAGGGTGCTTCGGCGTCCGTTTAGCCGTAACATTTTTTTAGATCAGTCAAAATTATTTCTTGGTCCATTCCTTCTCCAATAAAGACAGCTACCATTTTGGGTCCGAAGTTTTCAAAAGGGAAGAGAAGTACCTGGTTATCGGTATGTTGAAACGATATCAATTCAGGCTTTCCATGAAACTGGACGTAGCCTTTTGCACGGTAGACGTTTTTGGGGAGATCGTATAGAAAGTCCTCGAACTTCTTCGCGTCTACTGGTCCAGTGAACATATAAGAAAACGTTTCGATACTATTGTAGAGAGAGGGCTGGCTTGTTTTCAGGCCAATGGATTGTTTGAGCCTGTCCAACGTTGACATGCGGCCGATACTCTTCTGTACGGCAATGGGGCGGCTCGGCTCATCGTCTAACGACTGCTGATGTGCGGTTCGTTTAATGGACAAAAGCCTGGAGATTTCTATTTCTGCTTGGACAGTAGAATGAATGGGTGCAGTCGGGTTGATTTCATGGAGCCTTTGTTTGACTCGCTCTACGACATCTGGACTGGTCAAATCCGTTTTGTTCAATAGAAGCAGGTCTGCGTAACGTACCTGGTTTCGTATCGTTTTGACCAACGATGCTGTCGAGGAAAACCGCGAATTGAGGTCGAGGAATCGAGAGGCGTCGACAACACTGATGGTTCCTTTTAACTCCAGTCGATCATACAGCTCTGGATGGGTGATTGTGTCGATGACGTCAAGCGGATCGGCCACGCCAGTTGTCTCTATGAGGATTCGATCCGGCGCTATGGAGTTCATGATATCTTTTAAGCCTTCAGTCAGCTCGCCTTTGATCGAGCAGCATATGCAGCCATCGAGCATTTTTTTGACAGGAAAGCCGAAGCCTTGCAATTGTTCCCCGTCAATATCTTCCTCCCCCATTTCATTCATCAAGACGACTACTTTCTGGTCGTGGATGCGCAAATGAGTTAGCCATTTTTGCAAAAGGGTGGTTTTTCCGCTACCTAAATATCCGGTCAGCAAGTATATCTCTGCGCTCATCTAATCCTACCTCCTTCAAATAACCCCTTTCGCCCAACGATATCATATTTTTATCAGAAAATTAAATGTTGTCTGCCTTGTGTCTAACTACTGGCAATGCAAGGAATCGTGATAATCCTGCATCGATTGTCTTGAAATTCACATATCATTTAGGATATAGTCATTGTGGAACTTCTACGATGGAGGGTTGACATGTCTAAGATCCATGCCGTGGTTCTGGCTGCTGGTCAGGGTACACGGATGAAATCGAAGCTGTACAAAGTCCTGCACCCTGTGTGCGGAAAGCCGATGGTTCAGCATGTTGTCGATACGATGGCTTCCATGCAGGTTCAGGATATCGTTGTCGTCGTAGGTCATGGTGCTGACTCTGTCCGCGCCAAGCTAGGCGAGGACGTCACTTATGCACTGCAAGAAGAACAGTTGGGGACGGCACATGCCGTTACGCAGGCAGCGCCGTTTTTACAAGATAAAGAAGGAACTACGTTTCTTTTATATGGTGACGTTCCCCTCTTGTCGGCGACTACGTTGTCCGCCTTGCTGACCTATCACGAAGAGCAGCAAGCGGCTGCAACCGTATTAACCGCCGTGTTACCTGACGCAACAGGTTACGGGCGTATCGTGCGCAATGAGGCGGGCGAAGTATTGCGAATCGTGGAACATAAGGACGCTACGGAAGCGGAACGGGCGATCAGAGAAATTAACACGGGCATATACTGCTATGACAACCGAAAATTATGGAAAGCCTTGGCGGAAGTGAAAAATGACAACGCACAAGGCGAATACTATGTAACAGACGTTGTCGGTATTTTGCGTGATGCGGGTGAAAAGGTAGTTGGATACGAAGCCGTTGACCCTGAGGAAACGATGGGTGTGAACGATCGTGTGCAGCTATCGGAAGCAGAAGCCTACATGAAAAAACGCATCATGACGGGTCACATGAGAAATGGTGTGACAATCATCGACCCAACTTCTACGTACATCGAAGCCGATGTGAAGATTGAGGCAGATACCGTGATTCAGCCAGGTTCTTTCCTGCGTGGAAAAACAACGGTCGGAGCTGATTGCGTGATCGGACCTCAAGCGGATCTGACGAATGTGGACGTAGCTAGTGGGGTGACTGTTTCCTATTCGGTGATGGTTGATTCGAGCGTGGAAAGCGAATCCACGATTGGACCATTTGCTTATGTTCGTCCGGGAACACAGATTGGACGCTCTGCGAAAATTGGTGATTTCGTAGAATTGAAAAATGCGAAAATTGGTGACGGTACGAAGGTTCCTCATCTCAGCTATGTAGGGGATGCGGAAATCGGAGACGGAGTCAATGTTGGCTGTGGTACGATTACTGTCAACTACGATGGTGCCGTGAAGCATAAAACGACGGTAAAAGATGGTGCCTTTATCGGTTGCAATAGCAATCTGGTTGCACCAGTCACTGTTGGAGAAAATGCTTATGTAGCTGCAGGCTCGACCATTAACCAGGATGTGCCAGATAATGCGCTTGCGATCGCACGTGAGCGTCAAGTTAATAAAATCGATTACGCGAACAAACTGCCTCGCAAGGGCAAAAAGCAATCATAACGGGAGGTTCTTGAGAAGATCATGGCTAACTACCGCGACCCAAAACTGAAGGTATTTACGTGCAACGCAAACCCGGAACTGGCAAAAGAAATCGCCGAACACATTGGTGTACCACTCGGAAACGCACAAGTAGTGCGCTTTAGTGATGGCGAATGCCAACTCAAACTCAATGAAAGCGTTCGCGGTTGTGACGTATTTGTCATTCAGCCAACATCTGCTCCCGTTAATGAGCATCTGATGGAGCTTTTGGTCATGGTCGATGCATTGAAACGCGCTTCGGCTAAGAGTATTAACGTGGTAATTCCTTACTACGGTTACGCTCGTCAAGATCGTAAAGCACGTGCACGTGATCCAATCACGGCCAAGCTGGTTGCTAACCTGATCGAGACTGCAGGTGCACAACGTGTGATTACGATGGATCTGCACGCAACACAAATCCAGGGCTTCTTCGACATCCCGGTTGATCATTTGCTGGGTGTGCCTATCCTGGGTAAACACTTCTCTGAAAAAGGTCTGAAGGATATCGTAGTGGTATCTCCAGATCACGGTGGAGTGACTCGTGCTCGTAAATTGGCAGAACGTTTGGAAGCGCCTATTGCCATTATTGACAAACGTCGCCCAGAACCAAACGTAGCCGAAGTAATGAACATCGTAGGTAACATCGAAGGCAAAACTGCGATCATCATCGATGATATTATCGATACGGCTGGAACAATCACACTGGCTGCTAGTGCACTTGTAGAAGCAGGCGCACGTGAAGTATATGCATGCTGCACGCACCCAGTTCTGTCTGGTCCTGCTATCGAGCGTATTGCTAACTCGAAGATCAAGGAACTGATTGTAACCAACTCGATCCCGCTGACAGAAGAACAAATTATCGATAAGATTACGGTTCTCTCTGTAGCACCAATCATTGGTGAAGCAATCATCCGTGTTCACGAAGAGCTGTCTGTGAGCAAGTTGTTCGATTAATCCACCAATCCCCAACATGAGGGGATTGAACTAAACCTCCGATGGACAAGCTAGTGAGGAAACTTTTACTAGCGGTCCTAAGGAGGTTTTTTTTGTGGAACAATTACAGGCACAGTCACGCGAACAAAAGACAGGCAATGCAGTAAAGTTACTTCGCAGGGAAGGCTGGGTGCCCGGTATTATGTATGGCAGCGATGTGGGCAACAGGACCATTCAGATCAAAGGAAGAGAGCTGGATGCTGCCCTGCGTCACCAGTCAACGAATAAGCCGTTCCGGTTGAGTGTAGACGGGGATACGCACGATGTCATGGTCTATGAGCTGCAACGGCATCCTTTGCAGGGGAACATTTTGCATGCCGATTTTAAGAAGATCAATATGAATGAAAAAATACACACGACCGTGCCTGTCCTCATGACGGGAGACCCGGAGCTGGGTGTGGCGACCCTTATCCGCCACAGTGTGGAAGTGACTTGCTTGCCAGGCAACATACCGGAATCGTTCCTGGTGGATGTCGACGGACTGAATATCGGGGATGTTGTACTGGTTTCCGATCTGAATGTCCCGCCCGGAGTAGATCTGGGGCTTGAATCTACGGAAGTGCTGATCAGTGTTCTGCCGGTGAAGGCCAAGTCCGAAGAATCGATAGATGCGGAGCAAGAAGCAGAAGCAGTCGCCGAAAAAGCAGGAACGGCTAACGAATAAAACAAGGGCATGGAAAAGAAGGGTCGAGGTGATTTCATCTGGGCCCTTTTACTTTTGTTCACGTGACCATTCGAGTACAATGGGGAGAGAGCTAGGAGGGAATAAACGTGAAAGTCATAATTGGATTGGGTAATCCCGGCAAAAAATATGAAGACACCAGACATAATGCTGGCTTTATGGCCATAGATAAGATTAGCGACAAATGGGGAATTCCTGTTACGCAAAACAAGTTTCGTGCACTCGTTGGCGAAGGCCGGATCGAAGGGGAGAAGGTACTGCTCGTGAAGCCTCAGACATACATGAATCTCTCTGGTGAATCGGTAGCGGAGGTCCTCAAGTTCTACAAGCTGATTCCCGATGATCTCGTCGTCATTTACGATGATCTTGATTTGCCGACAGGACATCTTCGACTGCGTGAAAAGGGCAGCGCTGGAGGGCACAACGGCATCAAGTCGATGATTCAGCATTTGGGCACACAGGAATTCAAACGAATTAAGGTTGGGATCAGTCGTCCTGAACCGGGGCGCAGCGTCAGTGACTATGTTTTGAATACGTTTCCAGTAGCGGAAAGAGCCGACATTCAAGAAGCGGTGAGCCTGGCTGCCGATGCTTGTGCGATGTGGACAAGAGAGTCGTTTTTAAAGGTGATGAACCATTACAACACCTTGAAGAAGTAGTATGATTTCCCACCCGATCGTCCATACTAAGCGATAGAACAGTATGGGGGTGGTATGTACATGAGCATACGCTACACATGTCGTTGCTGCGGCATGAAGATTGCAGAATTTGACGAATCGCAAGTAACAGAAGCGCAGCTCGGGTTTGATTCCTTGACCCCGGAGGAACGTGCTCTTATAATATCGAGAGAACAAAGTGGAGATACGGTCGTCAGCATCACGTGCGACTACTGCCGTGAAGCGCTGATTCAGCATCCAGAGCTTTCGCTAGTCGGAAGTCCACTTCAATAAGTGGATACTCATTAGGAAGGCTTGCACTGACAAGGCCTTAGCTTGGGGAGCTAAGGCTTCTTTTCGCATGGCTAACCTGCGGATGATAGAAGAATTAGAGAGGGGATTAGTGAATGCAAGTCATCATTAACCCGATGAAACAGGACACGAACGTCGGGACTATCGTGGCTGGTTTGGAGAAAGGGCTACATGAGCAGCTTGTCTCCGGGTTAGCTGGTTCCGCCCGCCAAGTATTGATGGCGACACTACAACAAATGTCAGATCGTCCGGTCTGTGTAGTGACGCATAACATGTACCAGGCTCAAAAAGTATACGAAGATTTGATCGAGTTGGTTCCCTCTGATCAAGTGTTGCTTTATCCCGGAAATGAACTGATTGGTTCTGAGCTTGCTATTGCCAGTCCAGAGATGCTGGCGCAGCGCATTCATGTATTCAACCGTCTGGCCCAAGGCTTTACGGGTTTTTTGGTTGCGCCTTTTGCTGGCTTGCGTCGCTTGGTCGTTCCCCCGCATGTATGGAAGGAAGCACAAATCCAGCTCTCCGTCGGTGATGAGCTCGATATCGAGGCCTTTTTGCTTCGCTGTATTGAGCTTGGCTATGAGCGAGTGGACATGGTTGAGCGCAAAGGCGAATTGAGTGTTCGTGGCGGAATTATCGACTTGTATCCGATTGATTCGGAGTGGCCGGTGCGGATTGAGCTATTTGATGTGGAGATCGACTCGATTCGTACGTTTGACATGCTCTCGCAACGGTCGTTGGAATCCGTTCAGACCTACATTCTCGGTCCGGCAAAGGAAATGATCGCATCGACTCCGTTGCTGCAGGAATCAGCTATTCGTTTAGAACAAAAGCTTGGTGAAACCATCGCCAAATTGAAGGATGGGGCTGCCAAGGAAAAAGTCATGGAGCGAATCGGCTCTGATGCAGAGAGAATGAAGCAAGGACAGCGTTTTTCCCAGCTTTATTCGTACATCTCCGTCATTTACCCGACCGGGGATACATTATTGTCCTATATGCCAGCTGAGACTTTGTTGATCATAGATGAGCCTTCCCGTGTGCTCGATACGGCAGCGCAACTGCAAAAAGAGGAAGGGGAGTGGCTCACAGGGCGGATCATCCAGGGCGAGTATATGGCCAATCTTAGCCTGTCGCGTACGTATGACGAAATCGTGTCGACGAAAAAACGCCAAATTGTCTACCTCTCGTTGTTTTTGCGACAATCACCGAAGACCCAGCCACAAAACATCGTGAATCTAACCTGTCGTACCATGCAAAACTTCCACGGACAGATGAACGTGCTGAAAACAGAGCTGGCGCGTTGGAAGAAGTCCCAGGATCAGATCGTCTTTGTTGCAGCCGATTTGGAGCGTGCGAAGCGACTGGAGCGTGTCCTGCATGACTATGAAATGGAAGCGGATGTTTTAACAGAAGCAGTGGAGACAGTACCTCCGGGGCGACCTACGATCATATTAGGAAACCTCCAGACAGGCTTTGAGCTTCCGCTAAACAAGCTGGTTGTCATTACGGAAGGTGAAGTATTTACCGCGAAACAGCGCAAGGCGCGCAAAGTTCAGCAGACGATGAACAACGCTGAGCGTATCAAAAACTACCTGGAGCTCAAGCCTGGTGATTTCGTCGTGCACGTAAATCACGGGATTGGAAAATACCTTGGAATTGAAACCAAGGAAATTCTCGGAATTCATAAAGATTACCTTCATATTCAATATGCAGCAGGGGACAGTCTGTTTGTTCCGATTGATCAAATCGACCATGTGCAGAAGTATGTGGCGAGCGAAGAAGCTCAGCCGAAGATTTACAGCTTGGGCGGCAGCGAGTGGAAGCGGGTCAAAAATAAAGTCCAGTCGTCTGTAAAGGATATCGCCGAAGATTTGATCAAGCTGTATGCAGCGCGCGAAGCAGCAGTCGGTCATTCATTCTCTGTCGATACGACGGAGCAGCGTGAATTCGAAGCAATGTTCCCGTATCAGGAAACACAAGACCAGCTTCGTGCCATTGCCGAAGTCAAATCGGACATGGAGCGCAAACGTCCGATGGATCGCCTCGTTTGTGGGGATGTGGGCTACGGTAAGACAGAGGTTGCGATTCGGGCTGCCTTCAAGGCTGTCATGGACGGCAAACAGGTAGCTGTATTGGTTCCCACTACGATTCTGGCTCAGCAGCACTACGAGACGTTCCGTGAGCGTTTTGCGGAATATCCGATTCGTGTTGAGGTATTGAGCCGATTCCGTTCTCGCAAAGAGCAGAATGCTACGCTAAAAGGACTGAAGGAAGGCACAGTCGATGTCGTCATTGGTACGCACCGCCTGCTTTCCAAAGACCTGACCTTCCGCGAGCTCGGCCTGTTAATCGTAGACGAGGAGCAGCGCTTCGGGGTGAGCCACAAGGAAAAGCTGAAGCAAATTAAAACAAATGTGGACGTCATGACACTCACCGCTACGCCGATTCCACGTACCTTGCACATGTCGATGCTTGGTGTACGTGATTTGTCTGTTATCGAAACGCCGCCCGAAAATCGTTTCCCTGTACAGACTTATGTGATGGACTACAGCCCTGCTTTGGTTCGGGAAGCGATCGAGCGCGAGATGGCTCGTGATGGGCAAGTATTTTTCCTGTACAACCAAGTACAAGGAATCGAACAGATGGCAGAGCAGATTTCCATGCTGGTTCCTGATGCGCGCATCGCAGTGGCGCATGGTCAGATGAACGAGAGCGAGCTGGAGGGCGTCATTCTCGACTTTTTGGAAGGGAATTTTGACGTATTGGTCAGCACGACGATTATTGAGACCGGGGTAGACATCCCGAACGTCAATACACTGATTATTTACAACGCCGACAAAATGGGTCTGTCCCAGCTGTATCAGCTGCGTGGACGTGTAGGACGTTCCAATCGAATTGCTTACGCTTACTTTACGTACCAACGGGACAAGGTGCTGACAGAAGTAGCGGAAAAACGTCTGCAAGCCATCAAGGAATTTACCGAGCTCGGCTCTGGTTTCAAGATCGCGATGCGCGACTTGTCCATTCGTGGTGCCGGTAATTTGCTGGGCGCAGAGCAGCATGGCTTTATTAATACGGTCGGGTTCGACTTGTACAGCCAGATGCTGAAAGAGGCCATTGATGAGCTGAAGGGCGAAGTCAAACACGAAGTCGTCACACCTGTGGAGATCAATCTTCAGCTGGATGCCTATATTCCGTCCATGTACATTACGGACAGCCGACAAAAAATCGAGATGTACAAAAAATTTGTCGCAGTGTCTACGTTGGAGGACGTGGACGACTTGGCCGATGAGCTGCTCGACCGTTTTGGACCGGTTCCGAAGCCAGTTGATAATCTTTTGACCATTTCCCGAATGCGTGTCTATGCCTTGAAGCACCACATCACCGAAATTAGCCAAAAAAATCCAGATGAGATCAAATTGTTCCTGCACCCTAGTCAGAACAACAACATCGATGGTGGAGCCCTGTTTGCGCTTACCAGTAACTGGAGCAAGCGGGTTGGGCTGTCGGGTGGACAACAGATCACGATTGCTGTTAAAGTAAAGGGGTTAAGAGAAGATGAGGGCGTGCAGTTGGTTGAAAAGCTGCTACGTCAATTTCACCAGGTGCGAAGAGACACCGGTACGGAGAGCCCTGTATCTTAAATGACAAGAGAGCTTACCCGGGAAGGGAGAACCTTATTTTATGAAACGTTCTGTAGCGATTCTATCTTCTGCTGTTCTGGTCGTGGCACTCATGACTGGATGTGGCGGAAAAGCAGAAGAAGCGAAACCAGATTCAAAAACTCCAGCAAATCAGACAGATGGCGGCAACCAGGCTGCTGCTAACGATCCTTTGGCACAATTCCCTAAGCTAACACTGCCGTATACAGTAGATCCGAAGGCAGCTATTGTTGAATATCAGGGAGGTACGACATCAGGAAAAGAGTTCGAAGAGTTCCTGCGTGTCATCAACTTCATGAATCCGCAACAAGGTATGATGATTGAAATGGCTGACAACAACGCATTGAAGGCATTCGCGCGTGAGTATACAGCTACGAAGATCCTGGCTAGCCGTTCGGACGCTACTATGAAAAAAGAGTCCAAAGAACTCGCTGAGAAAACATTTGAGAAAATCAAAACGCAGTACATGGGCTTTTTGGGCAAGGATGAAGCCGCGTTCAACAAGCTCATGGAAGGCCAAGGCGTAACGAAGGACATGATTGTCGGTCAGATGGACTTGATCAACCAATCCATCAACGTGCTGCAAAAGAGTATTGACGATACTACGCTGAAGCAAGTCTATGATGAGATGGACAAAGCTTCCCGTACCACAGCTTCTGTTCGTCACATCCTGATCTCTACAGAGAAGCGCAAGCCAGAAGAAGCATTGAAGATTTCAAACGATTTGGTATCCCGTCTGAAAAAAGGTGAAGACTTCGCGAAGCTGGCAACTGAGTTTACAGATGACCCAGGCAGCAAGGAATCTGGCGGCTTGTACGCTGACGCAGATGTAACCCAATGGGTACCAGAATTTAAAGAGGCAGCGCTGACTCAAAAAGTCGGTGAAGTAGGCCCTCCAGTAAAAACTGATTTTGGTTACCATATTATTAAGGTCGAGAATCGCAAAGAAAAGACCTTTGATGAGATGAAAGAGCAACTCCGAGCTGTGTCTCTGGAAAAAGGCTATGAAGCTTTCGGCAAAAACGAGCTGGACAAGCTCATTATCAAATTCAACATCCCGCAATCCAAAAACGAAGCTGCGCCGAAGAAATAAGAGGTCCGAAGAAAAACAGGGAATTCGTTTCCCTGTTTTTTCGTTTTCTCGCATATTCTTGAAACATGGGCAAATACTATTATCACTCGCTACCACCCGGGGGAGAGTAACTGAAACAACTGGTAAAAATTGATGCCATCACCCATAGTTAAAATTAGAATTTGAGGAAAAAATACAACTAACCAATCACCATCTATTCACTACCCACTTCTTACGGGAAAGCGAGGCAACAAGACATGAAAGCAACTGGTATCGTTCGTCGAATTGACGACCTCGGTCGGGTCGTGATTCCTAAGGAGATTCGTCGTACACTGCGCATTCGTGAGGGCGACCCGCTTGAGATTTTTGTGGATCGTGACGGAGAAGTCATTCTCAAAAAGTATTCACCGATTGGAGAATTGGGTGATTTTGCAAAAGAATACGCCGACTCATTGTACGAAAGTATGAATCATACCGTACTGATTTCAGACAGGGATAGTGTCATTGCTGTAGCAGGCGCCTCCAAAAAGGAATACTTGGAGAAGGCGATTGGCAGTATTGTCGAGAAGTGCCTGGAGGAGAGAAAGACCCGACTGGAGAAAAACGCAGGTTCTTATGAAATTTGTCGTGATATGAACGAGACGTTAGGCTCGTTCGTCATCGCACCGATTGTTGCAGGAGGCGATCCGATCGGGTCAGTGATCCTCCTCAACAAAAACGAGTCCACCAAGATGAGTGATTTGGAGATCAAAATGTCGGAAACAGCGGCAGGTTTCCTGGCCAAGCAGATGGAGCAATAGCATAGAATAACCCAAAACAGCCTCGTACCCCGGGGCTGTTTTTCTTGTGCCTAATGGCTTGTGGTATAATGAACAAAGTTTTAGGTTGGAGAGGAGAAATTTCACGCACATGGCTCAAGAAAAGGCTTCCGTTCAATTTGTGAAAGGCGCGGCGATACTTGGAATTGCCGGTCTTGTCTCCAAGCTTTTAGGCGCTGTATACCGCATCCCATACCAAAACATTGCCGGAGATATCGGCTTGTACGTATATATGCAAGTATACCCGCTGTACACCACGTTGTTAATTCTGGCGACGGCGGGCTTTCCCATCGCCATCTCCAAGATCGTCTCAGAGCGCATCGCTGTCGGGGATGCACTCGGGGCACGCAGGGCGTTTCGAGTAGCCAGTATATCGCTGGTTGTTCTCGGGCTCTTTTTCTTCTTACTGTTATATGGAGGGGCACCTATGATTGCCCGAATGATGGGGGATGAGCATTTGATTACCCCACTTCGAGCGGTAGCTTGGTCACTGCCGCTGGTGCCGATGGTAGCGATCTTGCGTGGTTATTTTCAAGGGCATCAAAATATGATGCCGACTGGCGTCTCGCAGGTTGCTGAGCAGTTCATTCGCGTGATCTTTATTCTGGTCGCTGCATTCTGGGCGATGAATATGTATCAGGACCCGTATTTAGCTGGTACAGGTGCCGTTTTTGCTGCGTTTCCAGGTGCGATTGCTGCCATTCTCGTCTTGCTCTGGTATTGGAGAAGTGACAAGAAGATGGGGCAGCTGGCAATCAATCAAGTTCAGCAATCAACAGCGCATTCGTGGACCAATCGTCAGATATTGCGTCATCTCTTGACCTACGCCGTTCCGATTTGTATGGGCGCATTGGTTCTGCCGCTTGTCCCGCTTGTGGATTCGATGACCGTCGTCAATATGCTGCAATGGAGCGGGACTCCGGAAGATTTGGCCAAGCTCGCGAAGGGTGCGTTTGACCGCGGACAGCCACTGATTCAGTTTGGTACGTTCTTTGCTACCTCTTTGTCTCTTGCATTGGTGCCTGCGATTAGTGAAGCCGTTGCCCAACGACAGCATCAGCTCATCGCTCATCGTTCTGAAGTAGCGATTCGTCTGACCTTCTTGTTGGGATTGCCTGCCTCCTTTGGACTTGCTCTGTTGGCAGAGCCGATCAACGTCATGCTCTACGGAGACAGCAATGGTACCGAGGCACTTGCCGTACAGTCCTTCACGATTATTTTCGCCACGGTGAGTATTGCCAGCGCGGGGATTTTGCAAGGTTTGGGACGTGTAATGCGACCTGCTCGCAACCTGTTTATCGGTGTATTGGTGAAGCTCATCCTCAATCTGGCGCTCGTTCCGTTCTGGGGTATCTCCGGCGCGGCGGTGGCCACCGTTTTAGCTTATTTGGTCGCCATGGGATTGAACGTTCTTGCTGTAATCAAATACACGGGTGCACACATCGGTATGCGCCAAACAGTGAAAAAGCCGTTCTTGTCCGTCGTGGTCATGTCGATTGTTGTGCTGCTTGTCGAGTGGCTGGCAAATACTGTGCTCGGAAATGCAGGCCTGTCGAATCGCTTGTTCCATACACTTGTAGGATTGATCGCTGTGGGGTCGGGAGCATTGGTTTATCTCTTGGCGTTATTGAAAACGGGTGGGCTCACGAGAAACGATATTCAATTTTTACCAAAAGGAAAGCAAATTGCTTCGTTGTTAACGAAATATAAGCTCCTCCCAGCGGAGAGTTCAAGAATGAATAAAAAGGAGGCGTGATGAGTGGAAATGAAGAATAATACCATTACTGTAGTAGGTCTTGGTGCCGGCGATTTGGACCAGCTACCTTATGGCATCTATCGTACACTCAAAGCTGCCAAACAGCTTTATTTACGCACGAAGGAGCATCCTGTCGTGGCAGAGCTGGTAGCGGAAGGCATCGCGATTGAGTCCTTTGACGAAGTGTATGAGCAGTACGAAACGTTTTCGGATGTGTACACGGATATTGTGGAGCGACTTTTTACACGAGTAAAGGAAGCCGGCAGTCTCGTCTATGCCGTACCTGGTCATCCTTTGGTGGCGGAGCGTACCGTGCAGCTGTTGCTTGCAGAGGGACCAAACCGTGGCGTGGATATCGAAATTGGCGGTGGACAGAGCTTTATCGATCCTTTGTTTGCCCGCCTACATATCGACCCGATCGAGGGATTCTCGTTGCTGGATGGTACGGCACTCGCAGCTCATCAAGTATCACCGGGGCTGCATACGATTATTGCGCAAGTGTATGATGCATTCGTTGCCTCGGATGTGAAGCTGACCTTGATGGAAGTGCTGCCGGACGATTACGAGGTGACGGTAGCGACAGCAGTAGGGGTAGCGGGACAAGAAATTATTGAGACCGTGCCGTTGTATGAGTTGGACCGACTCGATCATTTCGGGAATTTGTCTCTGGTGTATGTACCACCGACGAAGGACGAGAAGGTATCGTACCGACAATTCTCCTACCTAAAGGAGATCGTCGCTATTTTGCGCAGTCCGGATGGATGCCCGTGGGATCGTGAGCAAACACATCAAAGCATTCGCAAAAACTTGATTGAAGAGACGTACGAGGTTTTGGAGACAATCGACGACGATGATCCAGATGCGATGTGTGAAGAGCTGGGTGATTTGTTGATGCAAATCATGCTGCATTCACAGATGGCAGCCGAGGACGGATACTTTTCGGTAGATGACGTTGTTGCTACGTTGAATGAGAAGCTGGTTCGCCGCCATCCGCATGTATTCGGGGAGAAGAGCGCGAATGATTCCGAGGAAGCGCTGGCGAACTGGCAGGAAATCAAAGCACAGGAAAAAGCGGCAAAAGGCATTGATGTAGCGGTTGAATCTCAGTTAGCGGGAATACCGCGTGATTTGCCAGCACTGATGTATGCGTACAAGCTGCAGAAGAAAGCAGCCCAAGTCGGTTTTGACTGGGATGATATAGCGGACGTGTACAAAAAGGTAGACGAGGAGTACCGCGAGCTGCAAGAAGCATCTGAGGAAGAACGTGCTGGCGAGCTGGGTGATTTGCTATTTGCGGTGGTCAATCTGGCACGCTTCCTGGGGCTCGATCCGGAGGAAGCCCTCGCATTGACGAACAACAAGTTCAAGAAGCGTTTTTCCTATATTGAAGGCAAGCTGCACGAGGCAGGTCGTACCTTCGAGCAGACAGACCTGCAAGAGATGGACAAATGGTGGGAGGAAGCTAAACATGAGACTCGATAAATATTTGAAAGTGTCTCGACTGATCAAGCGACGCACGCTCGCAAAAGAAGTGTGCGACAAACAGCGCGTGGAAATTAACGATCGCCCTGCAAAGGCGTCCAGCAACGTGAAAATCGGGGACAAGCTGGCGATTCGTTTCGGACAAAAAATCGTGTCGGTCAAAGTAGAGGACATCAAGGAAAACCCGCGCAAGGAAGAAGCGGCTTCGCTGTATACCGTCATTGGCGAAGTTCCAGTACCACGTGATGAAAAAGAAGAAGACGCCTACCTCAAAGGGTAGTGTATGCGAACAGAGACTGCCGCGATGGCGGTCTTTTTTCATCCATTTTTTCCAGTCAACGGATATAATGAGAGTACGTGAAAGCATTTCCGAAAGGATGTGGGCTGCATGCAACAAAACGGAGTTCGCACGGGTTACTTCTTGTCCATTTCGCTGCTGCTTTCATCCGTACTGTACTTTTTTGCCTCGAATTGGCCGCTCATGGGCAGAGAGCAAAAGATCGGCGTCAGTGTAGCGATTATCGTTCTTTTTTATTTGTTATCCTATGGATTGCGCCTCATCAAACGACATTCGTTTCTTAGCAACTGGCTTCTTGTGGCTGGAGGATTGGCTTTTGGCATCAGTGTGGCTTTGTTGGGACAAATATACAACTCCCATGCAGACAGCTACATGCTGTTCGTGGTATGGCTCATTCCGAATCTGCTGTTCGCGATTTTGACGCGCTATCAGCCGTTCTATGTTAGTAGCTATGTCCTTGCTCATTTGGCGATTTACTTCTTTCTCGATCCGTCCGTCATTCATGTAGTGCGTGAGGATGTATGGTGGTTCATGATGTTTTGGTTGATTGCTTTGGGAAATATCATCTTGTTTTGGCTAACCTCTACGGGGAAATTGAACTCCAAACCGATTTACTATTTGGCTTTTCTGACCTTTTCCGTCAGTCTTTTCGGGTCATCCTTCACTGAAGTATACGGTCCGCTTCCGGAGCTTTTGTATATTTTGACGGGGGGCGTTCTGTTTGTCATCTTTTTAAAATGGGTGCCGAGTCGCGGGTTTCTGATCGTTACCGCTTCGCTACTCGCGCTTTTTGTGCTCGTCAAATTCATTTCGTACATGGTGATGTATTTTTCTGAGGGCTTCTTTGTTTTGATGCTGCTGCTGACCGTACTCATTGTTTGGGGGGCTGTAGCGGGAATTAATTGGCTTCGCAAGGAAACCGGGGATAAAAAAAGCAAATGGCTTCCATTTTTTCAAGAGGCCTTTACGGTTCTCGTCACGACCATTGCTGCATCGATTGGAGCCATTTCGTTAACAGGGCTGCTTTTTTTGATCATACAAGAGGAAACGGTTATCGATGTTCTGTTTTTCCTTTCATTAATTGGCTTTATTGGCCCCGTAGTGTTTATGAAGAGAATGAATTCAACGGTGCGATATACGCTGCTCACAATGGGGTATATGCTCAGTGTTGGTTCTATTCTCTTTTTAGAAGGAGCGTATTGGATCGTTTTCCTGTTGGCACTGCTATACGTGTGGAAAGCTGTCTCTGCCATACCGGCACGGCTTTTAACGCAGCTGACCTTTTTAGTCGTCCTGGCTGTGAAGCTGGATGAGTACATAGCTTCCTATGAGCTTGTGCTGCTGATCATATTTGCTACACAGTTGGCGATGCATTACGTGAAGCGACTGCCAGTAGTTTTGCAAAACAGTTCGTTGGTGTACGCCTTCCTCTCGCTCTTGATCCTGACAGAGGAACATTTTCAATCGGTCACCATGAATGTGGTAGTGAATCTCGCATTTTTCATATTCAGCACGTATTTGCTGTACCGGACAATTCATCAGCAAAATAAGGTGAGATTCGGAATCGTGCTCGGTTTCTGGTTTGCTTTTCTCATCATGAAGTACTACGACATGCTATGGGGCTTGCTGCATAAGTCACTGAGCCTGCTTCTGCTCAGCCTGTTGTTTTTCATCGTTACCCTTTGGTGGGATCGTCGCTCGAAAATCGAGTGGCCGGCAACGGAACCGACAATCGTTGCGAGAAAAGCGCTTGTGCTGGTTCCTGTCATTTTGCTGCAGTTTGCTTTAATTGGCTATCAAGTATGGAGCAGTGAGACGATCCTTGCCAGAGGAAAAACGGTGAAGCTGGAGCTTGCCCCACTCGATCCTCGTTCGCTGCTGCAAGGTGATTACGTAAGACTTGATTACACCATATCCACGCTGGATCAACAAGAGATGGACTCAGGGGATAAGATTCGCGTCGTACTCCGTCAACAAGCAAATGGCGTGTACAGCTACAGTGGCTTTCATGAGCTCGATGGTCAATGGAACCGTACTTACGAGCCTCAGTCATCAGATGTGATTATTAATGGAAACACAATCGGTTACAGACGGGTGGAGTACGGCATCGAGAGCTATTTTGTCCCAGAAGGAACCGGACTTGAAGTGGAGCGCAATGCCAAGTACGCCATCGTGAAAATTGGCGAGAGAGGCGATGCCATTTTAGAGAGCCTGTCGAACCAGTAATAGGTACAAGGGAGAAGCTGCCTGTGTCATCGGGCAGCTTCTTTTGCATGAGGCAGTAATCATTCGTTACCACTCTGTAACCCTTTCCTGCCGAACTTTTCCTATCATAGAAAGGAATTGTAGAGAAGGAGGCGTTACCGTTGAACAAAAGCGTAAATAAAGGGATCTCAGTACTGCTGGCCACTGCGGTGTTGGCAAGTCCACTGATGCTCGAGCCAAAAGCGGCTTATGCTCTCTCTATGGAGGATGTTTCGGCAGACGATACAGATGTAGATGAAGAAACGGAATATACGATTGAGTTTGAAATCAATAAGGAATTAACAGCGGGTGACAGTATCTACGTTAGATTCCCTTCGGAGTATTCCGTGGATAAAAAAATGAAGACATCAGACGTCACGCTTGAAGATGACGATGATGATGAGATTTCCATCGACAGCGTATCCGTCAGCAAAAATGTAGTTGAGATTGAAGTTGATGAAAGAATCAAAAAAGGCACAGTTCTCACTCTGACTATTGATAATATCACCAACCCGGAAGACAAGGGCAGCTACGAGATCGAAGTAAAAACGAGTGAGGAAAACAGCTACAAGGGTCAAAAAATCAGCATCGGCAAATCTTCGAGCAGCAGCAGTAGCAGCAGTAAGGGGGACTTCGAGGCCTCCCATAGCAGTAAAAATGCCGAGGACGGAATCTCCTTAACGCTCGGAAAATTTAATCTCTCCTCGAAGAGCAAGCTGAAAGAGGGCAAGTACATTTATGTCAATTTCCCTTCCAAAGACATGCTGCCAAAGAGCATCAGCAAGTCTGATGTGAAGGTAAATGGGTACAAGGCAGATTACGTCTCAATTGTCGACAACGACTCGATTCGGATTGAGGTTCCGAGTGGTGCAGACGGCGATAGCTACATAAAGCTGGAGTTTGATTCCTCAGCGGGAATTGTAAACCCATCCAAAGCAGACAAGTACTATTCGTATGAAATCGAATATGACAGCAAGGAATACAAGTCAAAAGATGTAGAGATTACAAACACAAGCAGTACGCCGTTCACCGTCTCTTTGTCGGACAGTTCAGCGGGAGCACGTACGAGCTATACGTTTGATATGGATCTTTCCTCCAAGCTGGGATCGAACGCAGAAATTGAGGTCGAATTCCCTAGTGGGGTAACAGTTCCACCAATTCTCACCAGCAATAGTGTCACCATCAATGGTTCACAGGTGACGAATGTAAGCGCGTTGGGAAATAAGGTTTATTTCCGTACGCCTTATGGATTCAATAGTACGAACCGCGCGAGTATCAAATTCGCGTTTGAAGGCTACCTGACCGCTCCGAAAACAGCGGGAACGTATACCGTGACGGCTAAGGTCGACAACAAGACCTATAAGTCGAAGGATTTCCAAATCACTGGAGTGACTCCACCAGTCGCGGTGGATAATACGCTGGCGACGCTTGGGCTGACGAGGGCGACTGCATCTACTCCTGCGGGTCTTTCAATCGGCATCAAAGCCATGGGTGCTCCAATTGTTCGCAATCAGGGCTTCATCGAGGTCGTACTCCCTGTCGGCTTCCGTGTTCCAGCCTACTTGCCAGCGAATACAGTAACGGTGAACGGTGTTGCCGCTAGTTTTGTTGGTGTACGCGGACAAAATGTGATCATTATTCCTTCCCAGGACATCCCGGCAAAAACAGCAGCTCAGATCAATATCGCCGAGACTGCAGGAATTGTGAATCCGGCTACGCCAGGTGTGTACAGCATTGGTGTCTACAATTCCGAGGAGAGAGGCTTGCTCTTCGCTCGTCCAGCAACCATCGTGGCTCTGAATGGCGTGAGCTTCAAGCAGAACGTCGCTTCCTTTACGAAGGCTGGCAAAACAACCAAGCTTGCAGCTGCACCGTATATCGTAAATGGCAACACGCTGATGCCAACTACGTTTTTCCGTGATGCCCTCGGGTTATCGGTCAGCTACACCAAAACGACTGCAAAAGTTGTGAGCGGAAATACGGTCATGCAATTCAAGGTCGGTTCCAACGTAGCGACGATCAATGGAAAAAATGTAACGCTACCTGTAGCGGTTCAGTTGAAAAACAACGTTCCTGCCCTGCCTCTTAAAGCCATCACGGAGCGTACCGGTTACAAAATCATCTTTGTGAACGGAAACTACACCGTTTATAAATAAGCGAAATCAAGTAAAAACCCCGCGTGAGTGCGGGGTTTTTGTTCTAACAGGACATCCCTCCCCATACGATAGTACAAGAAGGGTATGCGAGGAGGGAGTAATCATGAACGATCACACGAGACGGCCACGTCACGAAGTCGTGATGATTAATCGACGCAGTTTAGCGATTTCAGGAGTAAAAAACGTCGAAAGCTTCGACAGTGAAGAATTCCTCTTGGAGACGGACGGCGGCTTTTTAACCATACGAGGCCAAAACCTGCATATGAAAAATTTGAGTCTGGAAACCGGAGAAGTAGCGATCGAGGGCCTTGTTCACGAAATGGCCTATCTGGAGCAAGGGCAGGCCGGGGATCGGTCGAGAGGATTCTTCGGCAAGTTATTCAAGTGAACATCGTCATCCAGTTGCAGACGGTATTGGCCATGTCGACGTGTGGTGCCCTTATGGGTATGGGATTCGATACGTACCATGTATTTAAGGGCAAGGCCAGGCTGCCACTCTGGTTGGTCTTCTTCTTTGACATCCTTTTTTGGGTTGGCAGTATGGGCGCTGTCTTTTGGATTTTGGTGAAAGTGAACGACGGGATTATTCGGTTTCCGATTTTTTTCGGAATGATATTTGGGGCATGGTTGTACTTCTTATTAGGTAGTAAGAAGTATATCCTTTTCCTGCATCGCATGATAAAATTCTGTCAGTGGTTTTACCGTACGGTTGTGAACATTATAGACACCCTGCTTGTACGTCCTGTGCTTTTTCTTTTCCGAGTGATCATTATGATACTGACATTTTTGTATTCCGTGTTGCTCGCGATCCTCGGCTTTTTGTGGAAAGTGACACGTTTTGTCACCTCTCCTTTTGCCAGTTGGGGTCAACATTTGGGGAAAAAAATGTACGGAAAAACAACAGGAATTTGGACCAATTGGAAGAATTGGTTTCACTCAAAGAGAAAGCGGGAGTAGAATCGAGGTGGCGTACAGATGAAAGAAACAAGAACCTCTTCCATCAACCGAAAAGGGCAAAGAAGGAGAATGCGTCTCTTTTTCTTTGTGATCCTTTGTTTTTTCGTCTGGACTAGCTATACCTTATTTTTGCAAAGTGGTGAGTTGTCCAAGAAAGAAGTAGAGCTGGAAGCACTGAAACAAGAATCAGTGATCTTGCAGCAAAAACAAGAGGATCTTACGTATGAGGCAAGCCGGCTTAACGATCAGGAGTACTTGGCCGAGCTGGTTCGAAAACGTATTTTATTTACCAAACAGGGCGAGAGCATTTACATCATTCCGGATTAAGTACACATGCTGATCTTCAACGAGAGGGAGGCTTTCCACGTAATGGAGATCGAGGTCGGAAGCATGCTTGAAGGAAAATAAAAATCGGGGACACGGTAAAGGTGAAAGTCCTCAGTCTCTGTGAAGGCAAGATTGGGCTTTCTATCAAAAAATCGATCGTAAACGAACGGCCGCGGTCGGTCATTTTAGTTCGGAAAATTATGACTTTTCTTTCTTTGTGAAAAGCGCATTTTGACAGTAAAAACAGGAAGGTCATTTCGAAGTCTTGACGAATACAGTATCCTAAGCCCGTTTCGCAAAGCGCGAATCACCTGTCAGCCGACGTTATCCGCCATAACGTCGGTTTTTTTTGTCCGTTCGCGTTACTGAATTTGTCGCACGATTCTGTGAATATTCTTAGGATTTTTGACAAATTTTACAATGCCCCCTCCGTATAATGGAGAAACACATTGACCAAGAACGGGGTGGAGCGAAATGATTGCAAACAAAAATGTAACACAAGCCGGTCAAGCTTGGACGCGGCAAGTGTCTGATCGAATGGGTACCACGGCACAGACCTGGGGAGAAAAAGTCGCAGATGCTGTAGAGAAATGGAATGTCCTCCCCATCCTCATGGGTTTCTTGCTGGGACGGGCTCTCATCGTGGAAGAGCTAACTCCATTTGCTATACCGTATTTCATTGTAATGTTTTATATTCGTCGTGATTGTTTGTTTGTCACGTTTCTAGCACTGATTATCGGTGCCTTCACCCAGTCGGTGCCTATCGGGCTGGAAACGGCACTGAGTCTGGTGATTGCCTTGTTTGCTTGCAAATTGATGAATCGAATGCGCAAGAAAGATTTTTCACGGACGCCCTTGCTGGTCGTAGGTACGATTTTCATCAGTCGTCTGTTGTATGCGGTTCTGACCAATCAAGTAACGACCTACGAGCTGGTGATGGTGGCAGTTGAGGCGGTTCTTGGTTTTGTACTGACGCTGATCTTCATTCAGTCCTTATCGATCATTCATTTGGCGAAGCCTTATGAGCCTCTGAAAAATGAAGAGATTGTCTCATTAGTCATTTTGCTGGCTTCCCTGATGACGGGTACTGTGGATTGGATGGTCGAAGGCATTTCGATGGAGCACATACTTTCGCGCTATTTGTTGCTCGTCTTTGCTTTTGTCGGCGGTGGCACGATCGGTGCGGCAGTAGGTGTGGTCACTGGTCTCATCCTCAGTCTGGCTAATGTGAGTGCTCTTTTACAGATCAATCTGCTCGCTTTTTCCGGTCTTCTAGCAGGCTTGCTGAAGGAAGGCGGCAAAGTGGGCGTGTCCGCGGGCTTGTTAATTGGCACGGCTATTCTCGCCATTTATGGTGGAGCAGAAGAGATGCTCTACTACTCCTTGATCGAAACCTCTATAGCGATTGTGCTCTTCATTCTTACTCCAGCTGCGCTTTGGAAAAAAGTAGCCAGATTCATACCTGGAACTCCCGAGAATCATCAATCCCATCAAGAATACATGCGCCGGGTCCGCGACGTAACAGCGGGCAAAATTCAGCAATTCTCCGACCTGTTTACCCAACTCTCCAATAGCTTTGCACAGACTGCCGATCCTGAAGAAATCGAAGAACAGGCAGATGCGTTTCTCAGCCGTGTATCTGAGTTCACCTGCCAGAAGTGCTGGAAAAAAGAACAATGCTGGGATAAAGATACGCAAGCTACGTATGAGGGAATGCGCTTTTTGATGGATAAGGTGTACGAAAACGGTACCTTGTCCGGTGTTACTCCTCCGCGCGATTGGGAGCGCAAGTGTGTCAAAACCGAAAAGGTCATGACGGTGATGGAGCAGGAATATGACCGCCAGCAATCGTTTGACCAGCTGAAAAAGCAGGTCAAGGAAAGCCGGATGCTCGTAGCCGATCAGCTATCGGGAGTCTCTCGTGTCATGAGTGATTTTGCCCGGGAAATACAGCGGGAGGGCATGGAGCTGAGCTTTCAGGAAAAGCAGGTCTCCCAAGCATTGGAGGGCCTGGGCCTGTCTGTACGCCGCGTAGAAATACACAGCTTGGAGGAAGGGAAGGTCGATATCGAAATCAGTCAGCCGACTTGCTATGGACGAGATGAATGCGCCAAGATCGTGGCTCCCATGCTCACGGAGATTTTGGGAGAAAACATCGTGGTTCGCGAGCGGCATTGTGAAGCGCAAAAAGACGGTTCATGCACGATGTGCCTGGCTTCCGCGAAAACGTTCGAGATTGATATCGGTGTCGCAGGTGCTGCCAAAGACGGCAAGCTGCTATCTGGTGACAGCTTCCGCACGATGGATTTGGGAAATGGAAAAATGGCGCTGGCGATCAGCGATGGAATGGGAAATGGAGAACGGGCATCCATAGAGAGTCAGTCCGCCCTCGATATGCTCCAGCAGCTTCTTCGTTCCGGTATGGACGAGAAAATATCGATCAAAACCGTGAATTCTGTTCTTGCCCTGCGGTCCAAGGAAGAAATGTTCGCCACTGTGGACCTGGCTTTGATCGATTTGCAAACAGCCCATACCCGTTTTGTGAAAATCGGCTCCACACCGAGCTTTGTCAAAAGGAATAAGGATGTCATCACGATTACCGCCAACAACCTGCCTGTGGGGATTTTGGAAGAAATCGAGGTGGATGTCGTATCTCGTATGCTCAAGCCGGGTGATTTGCTCGTAATGATGTCCGATGGCATCTATGAGGCGCCGCGCCATATTGAGAATAGGCAAGCGTGGATGAAGCGAATCATCAGCGAACTGGAGACGAATGATCCACAGGAGGTCGCTGATCTACTGTTGGAAAAAGTCATTCGCCAGCATTCCGGACACATTGTTGATGACATGACCGTGTTGGTGGCGCGAATTGATCGATTTGTACCACAGTGGGCTGCCATCGCGGTGCATGGGATGGAGAAGCTCGAGCGTCCACGGATTGTGAGTTAGGAGTATGTTTTCGTCAATACCCGTCGATACTGTTGCTAAAAATACCCTGCGAAGTGAAGTGATTGAACGGTCGCTACACGGAGCTGGGACTGACAAAACAGATCGAATGGGGAGATTATTGTGAAAGAAGCGACACTTCGTCAAATACTGGTAGTGACAGACGGCTGCTCCAACTCGGGGATGAGCCCCGTTGCGGCTGCGGCTCTGGCTCGGGAGCAAGGGATTACGGTCAATGTGATAGGCGTGATCGACAAGAGTGAGCTAGGCGAAAAAGGGGAGAAGGAAATCCGGGATATTGCAGAAGCTGGTGGCGGACTCTGTGACATTGTGTACCCGCAGCAGCTCGCACAAACTGTTCAAATGCTGACGCGAAAAGCGATGACACGCACGATTCATCAGGTGGTCAATAAAGAATTAAAAGAGATTTTGGGCGATTCCGGAATAGAGGAGCTGGCCCCTGATAAAAGAGTGCAGGTTGCCGGTATGGTGGACGAGCTGGGTGAAAAAAGCAGCTTGAACGTCGTGATGCTGGTAGATACCTCAGGAAGTATGAAACCGAAGCTGTCGGCGGTTCAGCAAGCTATTCACGATTTTAGTATCAGCTTACATTCACGAAGCGGGCAGAGCAGAATGGCTGTCGGTTCATTTCCGGGGAAACAAAAGCATCTCGATATTCGCATTCCGTGGACAGAGAAGGTCGCACAGGCACATCAAATTACGAGTGATTTGGCGATGAGTGGCATCACCCCTACTGGACCTGCCATCGTAGAGGCCATCGCTCTGTTTGAGCAGGATAAGCTCCCGCGCTCCTTACAAGAGCGTTATACCGACCTGGATGAAGAGGATGACTCGAACGGAATGCTGCGTGACCATGTCTTTTAAAGCGGCCACACCCGATCTGCCCAAGCACTTTACTGGCAAATGGAACCGAAAATCGTACCACGTTTTGCGGGAGTTGGGGCGTGGTGCAAACGGGACAGTCTATTTGGTATCCCAAGATGGCGTACAGCGCGCGGTTAAGGTCGGTGTGGAAGGCATAGACATTTTAATGGAAGTGAATGTGTTGAAAAGCACACAGCAGGGGCGGGATTCCAGAGTGGGACCGCTCCTGTGCGACGTGGACGATCTCGTTGTAAACGGGAAGGCTTGTACGTTTTATGCCATGGAGTATCTTCAAGGCGTGCAATTGGATGAATATATCCAACAAGAGGGGACGGACTGGGTGGCCGTGATGATGGTTCAATTACTGGCGCGCCTCGATGTGTTGCACCAGCATGGCTATATTTTCGGTGATTTGAAACCGCAAAATGTGATGGTTACCAAAGGAGACAAGCAGGTACGCTTGATCGATTTCGGTGGAGTGACCAAGCTGGGAAACGCCGTTCGGCAGTTTACAGAAGAGTACGATCGAGCCTTTTGGCATGCAGGTGATAGACGGGCTGAGGTAAGCTATGACCTGTTCTCCACAGCCGTGATGATGGTGCGTCTAACGGTTGGAGCCCAGGCGTGGAAAAACAGCCTTGGTGACCCACGTCACACGGTATTGCTCTGTGATATAATACGAAAAAGTGACAGCCTATACCCTTATCGGGAGCCTTTATTGAAGGCGTTTCACGGTAAGTTTGCGACCGCGAAAGAAATGCGGGCACAGCTGTTGGCAGTCTTGCGAGATAGCATGGTTGCCAAAGCACAAAAGCCGAAAAAGCAAGCACGGGCAAAAGGAAGCACAGGAACGGGCATTAGTGGCCTGTTTGTCGCCTCGTTACTTCTGTTGGCTGGCACTTTGTATTACGCATGGTTTATGTGAAGGATGTGACGGTTCGTGTCCTCAGATTTGGTGATGGATACTTGCTTGTTGGCAGGCTCGATTATTTTGAAAAACGGTGGAGAGACCTACCGGACGGAAGAGACAATGGCATTGATTGCGAAGGCTGCGGGGATGGATGACGTCAATAGCTCCGCTACGCCTACGAGTATCATCCTGTCCTTTCGTTGCAGTGGTCTGGATCATACAAGAATGGTTCGTACCCCCAAACGTACGACCAACCTCAATAAAATTACGCTTGTGAACGATGTTTCCCGACAGTTCGTTGGTGGGAAAATTAATTTGGAGCAAGCCTATCGGACGCTGCGTGAGATCGATCAGAAAAAGCAGATCTATCCGAAATGGCTGCAGCATCTAGCAGCCGCTACGGCCAGCGGCTCCTTTTCTATGCTTGCAGGAGGAGATTGGAGCAGTCTGCTTCCTTCCGCGATGGCAGGGTTGATTGTCAACCTCAGCCAGGAATATTTAGAACAGTTTGTCCGGATGAAGTTTTTTACGGAGTTCTCCGCCGCTTTACTAGGTGGGCTTTTCGCATTATTGAGCGTGACGGTCTTTCCGCAGCTGCATTTAAGCATCATCATTATTGGTGCGATGCTTCCGTTGTTTCCGGGGATCGCCATCACCAACTCGCTTCGGGATTTGATGGCTGGTGATTTGGTTGCAGGTGTTTCACGCGGAGTAGAAGCCATGCTGACAGCTGTCTCCGTAGCGGTAGCCACAGCCATTATTCTTTCGTTTACGAGGTGAGTACGATGTTTTTACAAGGATTGGCGCTTAGCTTCGCCTCCTCAGTGGCGTGGTGTGTGCTGTTCAATGTGCCGGTTCGAACAATTGTGGCGGGTGGTTTCGCCGGAATGGTCGGTTTTCTCGTCTACTCGATTCTTCCAAATTACGGTGCAGATGTATTGTTGTCGACGTTTGTTTCGGCAGCTGCTGTCTCCTTGCTCAGTCAGCTCTTATCTATTATACTGCGAGTTCCCTCTACGAATTTTAGCGTTGCGGGCATCATTCCACTGGTACCGGGATCGTTGGCCTACAAAGCTATGCTTGCCTTCGTGAATAATGATTATGTCGGAGGAATTACTCAGGCGACCAAGACATTGATGGTGGCAGGCGCGATTGCTTCTGGACTTATTTTTGGAATTTCGGTCCTGACGATTTGGAAAGGAGCCCGCTATGCTGGCAAGCGTGCGCAACGAGATTGAGTCCGAGGGGCTGTTGCTTCCAGGTGAGACCATTGTCGTCGGAATTTCCGGCGGCAACGATTCTACCGCCCTGTTGCATATATTGGCTTCTCTCAATAAACAATACCAGTATCATTGGAAGCTGCATGCTATCCATCTGAACCACGGCTTCCGCGGGGAAGAAGCAAGGCAGGACGCGCTCTATGCAGAAGAGCTGAGTCGTGAACTCGGCGTGGCTTTCCATCTATTTGAGTATGACGTTCCCGCTTATATGGAAAAAACGGGACTGGGCGGGCAAGAAGCAAGTCGTGACATTCGCTATCGGCTGTATCGAGAGGTAGGTATGGCACAAGGAGCGACCAAGCTGGCATTGGCCCATCATGCTGACGATCAGGTGGAAACGATCCTTTTTCGTTTTGTGCGCGGCAGCAGGTTGCAAGGACTGACAGGGATGCCGAAGCGAAGAATGCTTGCGGATTGCCCGATTGAGCTCGTGCGTCCGCTCTTGCATAAAACGCGTCAAGAACTGGAAGGCTACTGTCGGGAACATCAACTCGTCCCCCGTGAGGATAGCAGCAACCAATCGCGCAAGTATACGCGCAATCTGCTGCGTCTGGATGTCATGCCCTTATTGGAAAAAGTGAATGACAAGTATCGGGAGCATATCTTGGCTACTGCCGATGCAATCCGTCAGGACGAAGCGCTTTTAATGAGGCTGGCACGGGAGCAGTTGAATGAGGTAACCATTGAGAAAAAACCAGAAGCATTTTTAATCGACAATGACAAGTTTCAAACTTGTGACGTTGCTTTACAAAGGAGAATGATTACTCTAATATTAAGTTATCTCTCAAAACATACCGAATGGTCTTCGCAACATGTGGAGACCGTTTTGCACATGCTAGGGGGAAGTCGCCCTTCTGCGGAATTGCATTTGCCGAATGACCTGGTAGTCGACCGGGTGTACGAGCGAATCGCATTTCGTCGTAGGAAGGCACAGGATCGCATACATACGTATTGTTACGAGCTCGCCGTTCCTGGTGTGACCTGGATCGACGAGAGCAAGGCCACGGTACATATTACTTACCTGGAAGGTCCCATGGATTGGGAGCGACTCCCGGCGAATGAAGCGGTCTTTGATGCTGATCGATTGCCAGGATCGCTGTATTTGCGTAACCGAAAACCAGGAGACCGTATCACCCTATTTGGCTCAGCAGATGGAAAGAAGCTGAAGGATTTATTGATTGATGCCAAATTTCCGCGAGCTTGGCGTGACAAGCTTCCGCTTTTGACGGCGGGCGATGAGGTGATTTTGGTACCAGGCGTGCGCCGTTCCGCCGTAGCGCCTATTAATGGACAGACCAGGCGTTTTCTACACGTGCGGGTAGAGTTTGGAGAAGATTGGCGGGAGGTTTTTTCATGAATCAAGACATCGAGAAGATTTTGCTATCAGAAGAGGATATCGCGGGTAAAGTTCAAGAATTGGGCAAGACGCTGGCTGCAGAATACAAGGATAAAAATCCGTTGGTCATCTGCGTGCTGAAAGGCGCAGTCGTTTTCATGGCTGATCTGATCCGTCACATGGATATTCCGTGCGAAATGGATTTCATGGCTGTTTCCAGCTATGGAAGCGGGACAGAGTCCTCTGGCATGGTGAAAATCTTGAAGGATCTCGATACATCTGTGCAAAACAGACACGTGCTGGTTGTAGAAGACATCATGGACAGTGGGCTGACGCTGAGCCGCTTGGTAGAGCTGTTGCGCCATCGGGAAGCTGCTTCTGTAAAAGTGGTGACTCTCTTGAACAAACCAGAGCGTCGCAAGGTGGATATTTCACCAGACTATAAGGGTTACGATGTTCCAGACGAATTCGTTGTGGGATACGGCTTGGACTATGCCGAGCACTACCGTAACCTGCCTTATATCGGTGTATTGAAGCCTGAGGTCTACACGAAGTAGGTTTGTTGTGGAGACCGTGCTTTCTATGATAAAATGTGAAAAGTGTCTGTTCGTGAGAGGAGGTAAGGAATGAATCGCTTTTTTCGTAATACCGGGTTCTACCTACTGATTTTTCTTGTCACGGTCGGGATCGTGAATTTCATCCTCTCCGGTACTGATAAGGTTGGGAAACTTACATATCAGGAATTCCGGGTACAGCTAAAAGCTGACAACGTCAAAGAGTTGGCGCTTCGACCAGAGAATGGTACTTACAGGGTCGAGGGTACGTTGGCAAAAGCTATTCCGGGACAGGAAAGCAACAAATTTTTTACCAATGTTCCTTTGTATGACTCAGATGTTGTTAAGCTAGTCGAAGAGAAAATCGATGCACAAAAGGTGGATAATGTAGCGTTCAATCCTGCGGAGGGCAACAGCATTTGGCTCACGTTCTTGACTTCTATCATTCCTTTTGTCATCATCTTCATCCTGTTTTTCTTTCTTCTGAACAACGCGCAAGGTGGCGGAAGCCGAGTAATGAACTTCGGTAAAAGCCGCGCGAAGCTTTACAACGAAGAGAAGAAACGCGTTACCTTTGACGATGTAGCAGGAGCAGACGAAGAAAAGGCGGAGCTGGAGGAAGTCGTTGATTTCCTGAAAGACAACCGTAAATTCAATGCGGTTGGCGCTCGTATTCCAAAAGGGGTACTGCTCGTAGGACCTCCGGGTACAGGTAAAACCTTGCTCGCTCGCGCTGTTGCAGGCGAAGCTGGTGTACCGTTCTTCAGTATCTCCGGTTCTGACTTCGTGGAAATGTTCGTTGGGGTGGGTGCATCCCGCGTACGTGACCTGTTTGAAAATGCGAAGAAAAATGCTCCTTGCATTATCTTTATTGACGAGATTGATGCTGTGGGTCGTCAACGCGGAGCTGGACTCGGCGGCGGCCACGACGAGCGCGAGCAAACTCTCAACCAGTTGCTCGTAGAGATGGACGGTTTTGGTGGAAACGAAGGGATCATCATGATCGCAGCGACGAACCGACCTGACATTCTCGACCCGGCTCTCTTGCGTCCGGGACGTTTTGACCGTCAAATTACAGTAGATCGTCCTGATATCAAAGGCCGTGAAGCGGTGCTCAAGGTTCATGCCCGTAACAAGCCGATTGGTGAAGACGTGAAGCTGGACGTGATTGCTCGTGGTACATCGGGCTTCACGGGCGCAGATTTGGAGAACTTGCTGAACGAAGCGGCTCTCTTGACTGCACGCAGAAACAAAAAGCAAATTACCATGACGGAAGTGGATGAAGCGATTGACCGCGTAATTGCGGGTCCAGCGAAGAAGTCTCGCGTAGTGAGCGAAGACGAAAGACGTCTGGTAGCCTTCCACGAAGCTGGTCATACAATCATCGGATACCACCTGAGAAATGCAGAGATGGTACATAAGGTAACAATCATTCCGCGCGGCCAAGCTGGCGGATACACAGTGATGCTGCCGAAAGAAGACCGTTTCTTTGCTACCAAAACAGACTTGCTCGACAAAATCGTTGGTCTGTTGGGTGGACGTGTCGCGGAGGAATTGGTGCTTGGAGATATTAGTACCGGGGCACATAATGACTTCCAACGCGCGACAGCGATCGCTCGCAGCATGATTACCGAATACGGTATGAGTAAGCTCGGACCTATGCAATTCGGTAAGAGTCAAGGTCAGGTATTCCTGGGCCGTGACTATGGCAATGAGCGTAACTACTCCGATCAGATTGCGTATGAGATCGATCAAGAAATGCAAAATATTATCAACGAGTGCTACGCAAAATGTACAGAATTGCTGACGAAGCACCGTGATCAGCTCGATCTGATTGCGAACACGCTGCTCCGTGTAGAGACTCTCGATGCTGAGCAGATCAAGCAATTGATCGAAACAGGTAAAATGGATAACGATCCAGATGCAAACAAAGATGTGGTCGTGAACATTCAACCGAAGCTGGAAGAAGTAAAAGAAGAACCAAAGCAAGAAGAAACAAACGAAGAACCGAAACAATAAGGGGCGCCTCAGGTGCCCTTTTTTGTAATATCGAAAAGTATTAGGTTACCTTTTTAAAAGTATCGATGAACCGATAAAGCTTGTGAGAAGAAAAAGCACAGGGCTCGTAGACCTTGACAACGCCTACCCAGTCGGAACTTCCAAAAGGGGACCACGCTTGTCGAACACTTCTTCCTTGAGAAACTCCCGCCCGTAGGGTGGCTTTGGCTCGACGGTCCCCTTTTGGAAGTGGAGACGGACAGTCAATCCCCCATGCTGGCGTGTCAGAGTCGAGAGAACTGTGCTTTTTCTTCTCCTCCACTATGTTGACTCATGGCAAATCCAAATAGAATGAGAGGGATAGGATATGTTGCTTACACCAGGCATGGCTGCATTTGACATGGATGGAACCTTACTGAATCACGAATCAAAGATGACAGAAGGAACGAAAGAAGCACTTCGCCAATTGCAACAGCAAGGCTGCAAACTCGTTTTGTCTACGGGCAGGATGTATGGCTCCGCTCAAATTCCGATCGATTCCTTTCCTTTTGATGGCTATGTATGCAGTAATGGGGGCGTTGTTTTCGAGGGAGACGGCACACTCGTCCGCCGATGGCTCCTGCCTGTTGAGATGGTAATCGGTGCAATCCATGCACTGAGGCAAGAAACGATTTATTATGAGCTTCATGATACCAACAGCAATCGCTGGATGATCAAGGAAGACCGTGAACGATTGGAAGCGACCATGAGTGAGGACACGTCTGTGGAAGGGTTCTCGATCTTGAAATTCCCTTACTATAGGCTTGCTCGTGTAGAGCCATTGGCAGAGGTGCTGGAGAAGGTGGAGTCTGGGGAAGTGGAAATCGTCAAGTTTTTCATCTGGCATCAGGACCCGGAGCGTCTGGAGTGGGTAATAGAGCAACTGAAGCCTTGGAGTGAGCAAGTGACGATTACTTCTTCCGGTAAGCAGAATGTCGAGGTGATTCCACATGGTGTTTCCAAATGGGAAGGGCTTCAATACTTTTGTGAGAAATGGGGAATCTCCCCAGAGAATGTAATGGCATTTGGTGATGCAGAAAACGATCGTGAAGCACTGACAGGTGCCGGTTATTCCGTCGCGATGGAAAACGCTTCTGACGAAATTAAGCAGGTGGCTAAATATATCGCCCCTCACCACAATGAGGAAGGCGTCGCCAGATTTATTCGAGATCGCGTTCTCGGAGAAAAAGGTGAGTAAGAGAATGAAAAAGCAGAAGCTGCGCCGGTATAGGCCGGTTTTTGCTTTTTTTTTCGTTGTTAGTGAGAATTATTATCAATTATAATAATGATATCAATACTGGCAGGTGGGGAGTGATTGCAACGATGATGCGCAAAGAGCTTATGATTTTGTGGAATCATGCCTCCGTGAAAGTCATGGATGTACGCCATCAGATCGTGCAGCCAGGAGAAAAAATAACGGCTTATCAGCTCCCGGCCAGCGTATTTTTGTTTACGGTTCGAGGTCGAGCAGTTGTGCAGCTCAATGATGTGATGTACCCGGTCCATACATTTCATGTGATTCACGGGGGCAAAGGATCGACTCTCAACCTAAGCGTTACGGATAACGAATGGGAGTCCTACCTCATTTTCTATAAAGCAATGATTTCGCTGCCAGGCCGTCAGGAAATCACGAATCTTCTTGAATCTCGCAACTGGTTTTTGTCTCCCTATTCTTTTGTGCCGCAGCAGCCTGTCACACTGCTGGACAAGCTGGATCAGTTGCGGGCTGTTTGGGACAACGGGGATGAGGATGCTTTGAGACAATTGCGGGCAAAAGGATGGTTTCATCTGTTTGTTTGCGAGCTGCTTGATCAGATGGATGAGCAAGAAGAAGTGACCAGCCAACATGATCTTGTTTTCCTTGCGAAGCAATACATTCATAACCACTTTGCGGAGCCAATCACGCTTGCGGCAATCGCTCAGACGTTGAATTACAGCATTCCTTACTTGTCGAAGCAGTTCAAGCGTCAGACGGGGCATAGTCCGATCGATTATTTGATTGGTGTGAGACTCGAAAAGGCAAAGGACTTGTTGGTTCGTACGGATGCCACTCTTCAGGAAGTGGCGGAAGGTGTCGGGTATACGGACTTCTCCTATTTCATCAGAGTCTTCAAAAAGCATACGGGAGTGACCCCAGGGCAATTTAAGGAACAGCTACTGCGCATCGGTGCAGGCTCAGAATATCCTATGAAAAGGCTAAGATCAGACCTTGTCTCCCTATCGAATGAAACATACAATCTGATTGTTGTTGAAAATCATTCTCAAAAGGATAGGGGAATAGACGTGAAAGGAAAAATGTACAAGCTCGTGCTGGGGCTTGCTTTGTTACTTAGTGCATGTTCAGGTACAACCACGGGAAGTTGTGGAACACAGCATGCTACACCCGTTGAGACTTCTTCGGCGACAGAGGCTGCTTCACAGCAGACGAAGCAACAATGGCCGCGAACGTATGTAGATGCACTCGGAAAAGAAGTGGTGATTCCCAAAGAACCGAAGCGCATCGTCGTGACTCATTTCGGGATGATGGAATACTTATTTGCGTTGGAAACACCACCGATTGCTTCTACGCTGGCTGATCGCATGCTGACTACTTTTGAAACGCTGAAGCCATACGCGAGTACCGCATCGGTTAAGGATATCGGAGAAGTGAGGACGCCGAATCTGGAAATGATGGCAGACCTGAATCCAGATTTGATTGTCGCATTCTCAGGGACACACAACGAAGTATATGCGGATTTAAGTAGCATTTCTCCAGTCGCAATGATTAACAATACGGAAGATCGGAACTGGACGGAGACGCTTCGCGAATACGCCAAGCTGATCGGAAAAGAGCCATTGGCCGAAGACTATATTACGAATTTGCAGACGCTAATGGGTGAAGCCAGAGAGAAATTGGCCAAGCATAAAGACAAATCGGTTACGTTTTTACGTGCGACAGGTGACGGAAGCACCTTTTATGTACTGGATGACAATGACGTTTCGTATGCGTACGACCAAGAAACAGGCTTGGGTCTGAATTCTCCGGGGCAATACAAGCTGGAGGGCGATGTGATTTCACTGGAGGGTGTCACGGTGCTTAATCCAGATTATATTTTCGTGGTAGATCATGCGGACAGAATGGATACAACGATGGCGGAGTTAAATCAAAGCAAGGTCTGGCAATCGTTAAAAGCCGTAAAAGAAAAGCAAGTGTTTCCGTTGGATGTATCAATCAGCACTAAAGGACCGTTGGCAATCAAGTATACGACAAACAAAGTTCTCGAATATATGTCCACTAACTAAGGCTTTCAAGAAAGGAGGGGGTAGGGTCGATGCTACCAATCGTGGAGCTGTTTCAAAATCGCAAGCTAACGATTTATTTGCCTGAGGGCTATTATGAAAGCGAAGAGCGTTACGCGGTTGTGTATGTGCAGGATGACGGTGATTTGATTGACCCGAAGGATAGTGATGTTCTTCAGAAGATCAGAGAGTTAACGGCTGCCAATCAACTGCCTGGATTACTGTTTGTCGGAATAGAATCATTCGACCGAAATGATGAGTATACGCCGTTTATCTCGCCTAATATTTTTGAACCGGAGTCCGGTAAACAGTTTGGTGGGAACGCTTCTGTTTATGCGGATTTTCTCGCCAATGAGTTGAAGCCGTACATCGACAGCAAATACCGTACATTACCGACGAGAGAGCATACAGGTATCATGGGCTTTTCCTTTGGGGGACTCATTTCCGTCTACTCAGGGCTACGCTATCCCGATGTTTTTGGGCGAGTGGGCAGCTTTTCCGGCTCATTCTGGTTCCCGGGGATCGTGGATTGGATCGAGCAGCTCAGTATCCATGATACGGGACAACGCCTTTACATGAATTTGGGCCACGCCGAGGGTTTCGGCCGAACGAATGGTCAGCAATGGATGGTACCGAATAGCAAGAGAGTTTATCAATATTTGCTACAAAATGGTTTCCATGAGGACTCGATTCGACAGGTAATTTATGAGAGCAACTTCCACTCGTTTGACTTGGGTGTGCAATATGTCCCGGAAGCACTGCAATGGTTGTTCAATGAGGAGTAAATTCGTTCAGACGTACCACGTTGACAAGGTGAGGTTATACGCTTACAATGACCGTAAATTATGACACCACCGTAGGGGGATTTTTTCCATGGACGCTTTAGCGTTAGAAAAAAAAGCCCAGCGCAACGCTGAGTTACGTGAACGACTGCTGCAGTTGAAGAAAGAGCGTAATGCCATCATTCTTGCTCACTTTTACCAACGTCCCGAGATTCAGGAGGTCGCTGATTTCATTGGAGATTCCTTTGGATTGGCGCAAAAAGCGAAGGAAACGGATGCCGATGTGATTCTGTTCTGTGGGGTTCACTTTATGGGAGAAAGTGCAAAAATTCTCAATCCCCAGAAGACCGTCATTATTCCTGATGAACGGGCTGGCTGTCCGATGGCGGACATGGTCAACGTTGACGGACTCCGCAAGCTCAAAGCCCAGCATCCAAATGCAAAGGTAGTGGCTTACATCAATACTTCTGCGGATGTCAAAGCAGAAACGTACATCTGCTGTACGTCTTCCAACGCGAAGCGCGTGATCGAGTCAATCGACAGTGACGAGATCATTTGGGTGCCGGACAAAAACCTCGGCCACTATGTATCCCAATTCACGGACAAGAAGATGATTATTTGGGAAGGCTACTGTAATACACATGATCAATTGTCTGTAGAGGACATCATGACGTTGAAGCAGCAGCATCCTGAGGCTGTAGTGGTTGTACATCCGGAGTGCCGCCCAGAAGTGGTATCCCTGGCTGACTACGTTGGTTCCACGACCGGAATTTTGAAATACTGCCGTGAATCGTCTCACAAAGAGTTTATTATCGGGACGGAAGACGGCACGCGCTACATGCTGGAGAAGGACAGCCCGGACAAAACGTTCATTTTCGCTTCCAAGTATCTGGTTTGCCCGAACATGAAGGTGAACAACCTGAAGAAGTGCGTCGAGGCCTTGGAGAATATGAAGCCGGAGATTTTTGTGCCGGAGGATGTTGCTGACGCGGCACGTGCTTCCTTGGAGCGCATGCTGGCCGTAGCGCCTGCTTAAAGGGCAGTCTGATAAAATGCAAAAGGGAGTAGAGCTTATGGGCTTTACTCCCTTTTTCTATTAGGAGGCTTTGGTTAAGGGCTGAATGTCTTTTCGTCGGTAAATGTTCAGGACGAGTCCCATCAAGGCCATCTGCAAAATTTGTTCGGCCATTCCATAACTTACGAATGGAATGGTAACTGCCGCATGGGGAACCAGACCCAGGATCATGAATATACCCCAGAAAAACGGAGTAAAGAAGAGTACTGCCATGCCGGATAACAGCATGGAACCGTAGCGGTCTTTTACTCGTCTTATGGCACGGAGCAAACGAGTCATCAACACAAAGCCTAGCGTGAAAAAGGCTAGCCCTGCTAATAGTCCAAAGCTGTATACGATATAGGCAAAAATATAGTCGGACTCAAGAGCGGGAAGTGTATCGAAAGAGGTACCAAAGCCATGTCCCCATAAACTTGCTGATTCGAGAGTTTTCCATGCTTGAATGATTAGATATCCTCTTCCGCCGGGATCGCTGAATGGGTTCAGGTATGCGAGCAGACGCTCTAGCTGGTATGGCTTCCCGAAGAAGTAATACATACTTCCGACACCCGAGAGTACTAGTGCGATGAAGCTCAAGACAACACGCCTTGTAGGCTTAGCGGCAATTACGAGTACGATGTAGCCAATGACATACAAGAAAACGGCGAACTCGTATTTGCCTAACACGAGAAGCAGGAAAGGGGGGAAGAAGTACGCAATCGCTTTTACGAGTGTAAAGCGGCTGTTCTCCCTCCACTCTGTGAATATCCCTGCAAGAGCTACGATGAACAGGAATGGGCTGATGGCAATAAAATGGAGTGGAAAACGCCCAATATCTAAATAGTTGATGCTGTTTATAGGTATTCCTTCAAGCAGTGTATATACTAGTAAAATCAACGTACTGAAATACAACAACCGACTGTAACGCTTTAATTTACTGTAATCCCAAAAGAGTATTCCCACGAGAGCGACTGTCCCGATGAAAATTCCGATAAGCTGCTTTTCGAAATAAATACGTCGATCTTGTGCTACATAAAGTGAATATAACGTAAGCAGCCCGATGCCAAGTAGAGTCACGACGATAGAAACAATCCCCCACTCCATCCGCGGCTTATGCGCCTGATGCAGATGCCGCCCTACATCGACGGGATCACCCATTTGTGCAATGGCAATCCGAGTCGCTTCGTCTTCCCCATATCCAGCCTCGCGATAATCCTCGATTTTTTCATCGAAATGATTCTCCAGCTCTAGCGTAATCGCTGGATGAACCTCTTTGTTCTTAATCTGGCTGCAAACCTCTTTTATGTAATGCGCAATTCGCTTGTTTTCGCTCATGTAGGCTGTCCTCCTAGCACGGAATCGACTGCCGTACGAAAAGATTCCCACTCCTGTTTTTTCTCTTTGAGATGCTTCTTGCCTTCGCGGGTGATTTGATAATATTTACGTTTCCGCTCTCCTTCACCTTCACTCCAAAACGCCTCGACCTTTCCTTTAGACTCAAGGGTATGAAGAATGGGATAGAGGGTGCCTTCTTTGAGAGACAGCACACCATTCGAGCTTGTCTCCATCGTTTTGATCATTTCGTAGCCGTACATCGCTTTTTGCTCCAGCAGGGTAAGGATGAGAATGACCGTACTGCCTTTCATCAGCTCTTTGTTAACTGCCATGGTTACCTCCTTTATACCTCGGATTTCGATACCTCGAATATCTATGTATCATTGTATTCCATAAAAGGGAAAAAAGAAAGACTTCCTCATCGGGAAGTCTTGTTATAGATGTTTAGGAAGGCATTGGGGTAGGAGTTGGTTTTCCGTAGCCTTGGCCATAGGTTTGGTCTATGTAGTCACGAATTTCTTTTGTAGATTTGCCTTCTTCTTTCATCTTGCCAGAAATAACGGCGATTTCCATGCATACGCCGCAGCGAGTGCCGTGGTCATCCCAGACAATGGAGCCATCAGACTTTTCTTCTTTGATGAAGCAGTTGCCATTGTGCCCGTGTCCAGCACTTTCACCGCAACCACAATAGCAAGGAATGGATTTGAGCAGCTCACGATTTGCCGCAGCAACTTTGTAGGATCCGATAATGACAGGGTCTTGGTTGTCTAAAAATTTCGGTAGCTGATCAGCGGAAGCAGTCAATTCCTGCAAATCACCATTAGGTGCGTGCTGCGTGTGATTGCTTTGCTCCTGCTCAGCTTGATCAGTAGAGCCACAGCCAGCAGTAAGCAGAGCTGCGGTGATAAAAGTAATGGCTAACCATGATTTACGTTTCATCTTGGACATACCTCCTGCGAGTTATTTTATCATAATGAGATGGAGAAATTGTGAAGCTATGAAAGAAGATGTACACTTATGACGATTAAATCGGAATAAATCCTATTTACTTTTTGGGCGCCTATCCTTATAATGAAAAACGACGAGAACGTAAATCGGAATGATTTTGAATTGGAGTAGGAGGAAACATAGATGAAAAGAGCCCTGATGGCTGCTATAAGCATCATGACGGCAGTAGGACTGGTGGGATGTGGGGCAGCCAACGAAACGGCTGGCACTCCGCAAACTGGCAGTGACGCGTCCGCGAAGCCAAAAGTATATACTACTATTTATCCATTGGAATATGTAGCGAAGCGAATCGGCGGTGAACATATAGAGGTAACGAATTTGGTTCCTGCTGGCGTAGAGCCTCATGACTATGAGCCAACCGCAAAAGACATGGTTGCTCTGTCCGGAGCGGATATCTTTGCTTATAACGGCAGCGGCTTGGAGCTGTGGGTAGAGAAGGCAGTAACCAACCTCGACAAAAACAAGACAACGGTCGTCAATGCGACGGAAGGTCTCGATTTGATCAGTGCAGTCGATCATGAGCATGAAGGAGAAGGGCACACAGAAGAAGCAGGGCATGATCACGGGGATCTGGACCCCCATGTATGGCTCGATCCGATGCAGCTGAAGGCACAAGCAGAAAAAGTCAAAAATACGCTCGTGCAAAAGGATCAAGCACACGCTGCCGATTACGAAAAAAATTACACACAACTAGCGACAGACTTGGAGCAGCTGGATAAAGAGTTCAAAGATATGGTTACGCAAGCACCGAAGAAAGAATTCATGGTTTCTCATAGCGCATTCAGCTATATGGCAAAACGCTACGGGTTGGAGCAAGTATCGATCTCGGGAGTCGATCCTTCTGATGAGCCATCCACAGCTGAGCTGAAAAGCTTGGTGGAGCATGTGAAAGAACACAACATTTCTTATGTGTTCTTCGAGACGTTGGTTTCCCCGAAGGTAGCGGAAGTCATTGCGAAGGAAGCCGGCGTGAAGACAGCGACGCTCAATCCACTTGAAGGTCTAACAGAAGAAGATGTGAAAGCAGGCCGTGATTACTTGTCCATCATGCGCGACAACATGAATACACTAAAGACTGCATTGCAATAAGCTTTCTCTCGAAAAGATGTCGCTAACGAAGGCGACATTTTTTCGTTGGTAGGATGCTTGTCGTTCGGGCAAAATCGTAGTACGATGAAGGGGAGCAAATAAGAACAAATCCGATTTAAGGGATGGATATTTCATGGAACCACATACACAAGAGGTGCCCGTCATTAAGCTCACAGGCGTCTCCTTTCAATATGAAGAGAAACAGGTTCTCGATGAGGTTGAATTCACACTGGAACGAGGAGACTTTGTGGGTATCGTTGGTCCGAACGGGTCAGGGAAATCAACACTGATGAAGCTCATTTTAGGTCTGCTGACGCCAAACAAAGGGACAGTCGAGCTATTCGGGCAACCACTATCCAAGTTCCGTGAATGGAACCGCATCGGATACGTTGCACAGCAGGTCGCGCATGGAGCGGGTGGATTTCCGGCGACAGTTAGAGAAGTCGTGTCATCTGGATTGGTCGGCAAAGTAGGCCTGTTTCGCAGACTGACCAAACAGCATCATGAGAGTGTTCGTGCGGCTGTCGAGCGTGTCGGCTTGTTAGAGAAGCTGGATCAACGAATCGGCAACCTGTCAGGTGGTCAATTACAGCGCGTATTCATAGCGCGAGCCCTCGTAGCTGAACCAGAGCTGTTGATCCTCGATGAACCAACAGTCGGGGTCGATCAGGAATCGATCGATCAATTTTACAGCTTGCTTCGTTCGCTGAAGGAAGAGAACGGATTGACGATGATGATCGTCAGTCACGATGTGGGAGTCATGTCGCAATGGGTGACCAAGGTGGCTTGTGTGCAGAAGAAGATTCACTTCCACGGAACGGCGCACGAATTTGAGCATAATCAGGAAAAAATCTTGCAAAGTATGTACGGTGATTCGGTCAGACTGCTGTCTCATCATCACTAAGTTTTGTAAATAGGTAAGAAAGAAGGAGTATGCACATGCTTGCTGATTGGTGGCAGTATGACTTTTTGCGGTATACCCTGTTTTCAGGGATTTTAATTGGTCTGATCTGCCCTATTTTGGGCACGTTTCTTATTGTTCGTCGTTTGTCGATGATGGCAGATGGCTTGTCACATGTTACACTGTCAGGTGTAGCTGCCGGGATGCTCATTTCCAAAAAGGTCGCCTTCTTCTCCGCAGTCAATCCGCTGTTTTTCGGGATGTTGTTTGCGGTAATCGGTTCGTTGTTCATCGAGCGTTTGCGTAAGGTGTACAAAGCATATCAGGATTTGGCGATACCGATTATTTTGTCTGCGGGACTTGGGTTATTTACGGTGCTGATCAGTATCGCAGACGGTTTTAATGCCGATTTGTATTCCTATTTGTTCGGAAAAATCGTCACGGTATCCATCGAAGACTTGTATGCGCTGATTGGCGTGGCAGTCGTTGTTCTGGGGACTGTCCTGTTGATTTACAAAGAGCTGTTCGCAGTCTCCTTCGATGAAGAATTCGCTCGCGTCTCTGGAGTAGCGCGGCGTTCGATCAATTTGTGGTTCATGGTGCTCGTAGCTCTTACGATTGCGGCTTCCATGCGGATTGTCGGTGTCCTGCTGATTTCGGCGCTGATCACACTTCCGGTGGCAGCTAGTTTGCAAATTGCGAAAAGCTTTCGCCAAACGATTTTCTTCTCGATTGTGTTCGCTGAAATCTCTGTGTTGAGCGGTTTATATTTTGCCTATCTCCTTGATTGGGCTTCTGGTGGTACAATTGTATTGATGGCTGTACTGATTATGCTGGTAGTATTGGGTATAAAGAAGCTGCGTGTTGCCCTCCGGTAAGGGTCATCCGGTCATGACAAAAGGAAGGAGTGTTTGTCGATGAAAGTAGAAGAAGCGCTGCAAATATTGAAGGAACACGGTTTCAAGTATACCGGCAAGCGGGAGGAGATGATTCGAATCTGCGCGGCCGAGAAGCGATACCTGTCTGCCAAAGATATTATGGAGCGAATCAAGGAGCAGTATCCGACACTCAGCTTTGATACGGTCTATCGCAACATTTCCACTTTTGTTGAGCTGGGGATTCTGGAAGAGACAGAGCTGGACGGGGAAGGCAGATTCCGGTTGGCCTGTTCGACAGATGGGCACCATCATCACCATGTAATCTGTACGGAATGTGGAAAGACTTCTTCTTTGCCCGGATGTCCGATGAATATCATTTCCGTAGTACCGGAAGAGTTCCAAGTGACAGGGCATAAGTTTGAGGTATATGGCACATGTAAGGAATGTGTAACGCATTCGAATTAATCGGATAGAGGGGAGTGTTCGCTTTTGCGGGCGCTCTTTTTTTGCATCTCCTTCAAGCGTGTATTTGCTATAATGGGTGGAAAATCATCAGTTACAAGAGAGAAGGGACACGGTCATGATTCCCCGTTATATTGTGGACTTTGATTTGCATGCCTTGCCTCGGATGAGGGCAGATGTAGCTGTTATTGGTGCAGGAATTGCTGGCTTGTATACGGCGTTGCAAACGAGTGAGTATGCGGAGGTGGTGTTGATCAGCAAAAAGGGACTCGATGATAGTAACACACGCTGGGCCCAAGGAGGAATCGCTGCCGTAACAGCCAAATCAGATTCCCCTGCCCTTCACCGACAGGATACGCTAATAGCTGGAGCAGGCCTTTGCTCGTATAACGCTGTGGAAGTCCTGGTACATGAAGGCCCTGATCGCTTGCATGAACTGATTGCATATGGAACGGAATTTGACCGCGATGAACAAGGGCGGTACGAGCTGACGCAGGAAGGTGCGCACAGCAAACGGCGCATTTTGCATGCGAACGGAGATGCTACTGGGGCGGAGATCGTCCGCGCTTTGTCCAAGCGTGTGATGGAGCAGCCTAACATTCAGGTCCTGGAATATCATTTTGCTGTAGATGTCATCACACAGGATGGCGAATGCATGGGTGTCCTCGTGCGGAAGCCGGATGGCGAGCTGCTTTTCCTGGAAGCCAAAGCAACGGTGCTGGCTACAGGAGGAGCGGGTCAACTCTATCGCTATACGACCAATCCGCAAATCGCTACGGCAGATGGGATCGGCATCGCGTATCGGGCGGGTGCTCGCATTAAAGATGTGGAATTTATCCAGTTTCATCCGACTGCGCTTTACTATCCGGGAGCCCCGCGCTTTTTGATATCGGAAGCGGTTCGTGGGGAGGGTGCCATTTTGCGTAACAGCAATGGTGACCGCTTCATGGACAAGTACCACCCGCAAAAAGAGCTGGCGCCGCGAGATATTGTCGCCCGGGCGATTGTCTCCGAGATGGAACAGACGAAGTCTACGTTCGTCTATCTCGACATCACCCACGAATCGGAGGAGCTTATTAAGCGTCGTTTTCCGACGATTTACAATTTTTGCTTACAATACGGGCTCAATATGGTGACAGACTGGATTCCAGTAGCACCTGCCTGCCATTACATTATGGGCGGGGTCCAGACTGATTTGAACGGAGAGACCTCGACGAAGCGGCTTTTTGCATGTGGAGAGGCATCGTGCACAGGGGTACATGGAGCGAATCGACTGGCCAGCAACTCGTTGTCGGAAGCGGTAGTATTCGGTCACCGGATAGCAGAGCGGATCAAGCAGCTGGCTGATTTGCCGGGTATTCATCCCCTCCAGGTTGTATCCAAGCATAAACGGCCCCAAACGTTCAATACACGTGAACAACGATTGAAAATGCAAAAGCTCATGCTGCGGCATGTTAGTGTGAAGCGCGACGAAAAAGGATTAACAAAAGCATTAGCGGAGCTTGCGCGAATGGAGCAATACTATCAGTACGAGCCTGAGAGCGTGGAAACGTTTGAATTCTTCAATCTGCTGAATGCTGCCGTCCTGACAACGAGAGCGGCACTTTTGCGGGAAGAAAGCAGGGGTGGGCATTATCGTACTGATTTTCCGAATAAAGACGACTTGGTGTGGCGCAAGCATTTGATCCAGTCCATAGAAGACGGTGTCCAAGAGGAGTGTGAGAAGCATGATGTGGAATAAACGGGAGCTTCAGCGAAAAATAGAGGAATGGCTACAGGAAGACGTAGGCTTTGGTGACGTGACGACGATGAGCACGATTCCCCAATCGGAGCAGGGGATCGGCATTCTATATGCGAAGGAAGCGGGAATCGTGGCTGGCTTGCCGATTGCGGAGCAAGTATTTGCTACGGTTGATTCTACGCTCGTTTTTGTGGCAAAGGTAGAAGAAGGGGCACGAGTGGAGGTCGGGCAACAGATTGCCGAAGTCAGCGGCTCGGTTCGTTCGATCTTGAGCGGTGAGCGCCTCGCTCTTAATTTGATGCAACGTCTGTCTGGGATTGCTACGAAAACGAGTGAATATGCTGCGGCCGTCGCAGGGACGAAGGCGCGGGTTGTCGACACGCGGAAGACTACCCCAGGACTGCGGGCTTTGGAAAAGTACGCAGTTCGTGTCGGGGGAGGCTACAATCACCGTTTTGCCCTGTATGATGCCGTGATGATCAAGGACAATCATATAAAAGGAGCAGGCGGTATAGCCCAGGCTGTCGCTGCGGCACGCGCGGTCATTCCTCATACAATGACAGTGGAGGTAGAGGCCGAAACGTTCGAACAGGTTCAGGAAGCATTGGCAGCAGGTGCAGATACGATCATGCTCGACAACATGTCACTCGATCAAATGGTGGAAGCCGTGCAGTTTATTGATGGACGGGCCATTGTAGAGGCATCTGGTGGTGTCAGTCTGGAGACGATTGGTGACATAGCTAAAACGGGCGTAGATATCATTTCGGTAGGGGCTCTGACTCATTCTGTCAAAGCGTTTGATATTAGCCTCGATCTGAATACGCGGAAGCGATAAGGAGCGACCTCGATGTTATTGGTGATCGACATAGGCAACTCCAATATTGTTTTGGGCTTGTATGAGGGTGACGAGCTCCAACACCATTGGAGAGTGGCCACGGATCGTAACAAAACAGAGGACGAGTACGGCATGCTCGTGAAAAGCTTGTTTGGCAGTGTTGGGCTCGGCTTTGAACAGGTGAGAGGCGTCATTATCTCGTCTGTCGTACCGCCTCTGAACCTCACGATTGAACGCATGTGTGGGAAGTACATGCAACAAAAAGCACTCATCGTCGGACCAGGTATCAAAACCGGACTGAACATCAAATACGAGTATCCGCGAGAGGTAGGCTCGGATCGAATCGTGAACGCTGTTGCTGCGATTCATCATTATGGTACGCCGCTGATCGTGGTCGATTTCGGTACGGCGACCACCTTTTGCTATGTGGACGAGCGGGCGCAGTATTGGGGCGGTGCGATTGCCCCAGGTATCGGGATATCGACGGAGGCACTCTTTACTCGTGCAGCCAAGCTGCCTCGGATCGAGATAGCAAAGCCTGCCAGCGTAGTCGGCCGCAATACGATAGCAGCCATGCAGTCAGGCATATTTTACGGGTTTGTCGGTCAGGTCGAGGGCATCGTACGAAGAATCATGGAGGAATACGGTACGCGACCTACAGTAGTAGCTACAGGAGGGATGGCCTCTCTCTTTGCGAATGAAACCTCTTGTATTCATATCGTGGATCAGAATCTCACGCTAAAAGGTCTTCGTTTGATCTATGAGCGCAATCAATCATAAGGAAAGCGGAAGACACAAAAAAACAGCCACTGTGGCTGTTTTTTTAATAGGGGCTTCAGATAATCTTGCAGAAAAACACTTCAGGATCAGCTGGATCTAGATGAGTCAGTGTTCCGCAGTGAGCGTATCCGAGCTTTTGACAGAGACGCTGCATTCTCTTGTTGGAAAGATTAGTGGAAGTGAACAGCTTCTCTGTTGGAGAGATGGTTTCCAGATAGCGCATCATATCCTCACCGATGCCTCTTTTTTGATAGTGAGGGTGAACAATGAGTAGGTGGATAAAGCTATTCTTAAAAAATGATTGATTGATGATAGCAAAACCGATGATGTCCAGATCGAATAACGCGACATAACATTGCCCTTGCTCGATTGCGAGTTGTAGTTCAGTTGAACGGCTGGTTGAACCGAGCACCACTGCATCAATCTTGCAGACAACCGGGATGTCTTGAAGAGTAGCTTGGCGGATCAAGGTCATCATTGTCTCATCCTTTCTATTTGGGAATCATGGAATATGTAGTATCACCGCTAGGATTTTCTCAGTAAAATTATACCATCTGACTTTCCCCTTATAGTGAAGAGATATCTTGTAAATCCTTATGGACAAGAAACGCGACATTTCGTGAGTAACATTGCTTCTTGCAGGTAATGATAAATACGTATTTCACATCAATGGATAGGGACTGAGAAAAAAGCGTTGAGATTTTCAATAGTTTTCGTTGACAGTACATGTTCCACACGCTACAATGGCTATTGTGCCTAGCAGAAAAGTTATGTCACAGTGAACTTTTTAAGTTTCTTTAAAAAAGTTCTTGCGTTTATAACAAACGCATGGTAACATATGAATTCTGGAAGGCAAACAAAGCGGGTCACTTTGATCCACTTCAAATATAGGGATGGATGTCCGAGCGGCCGAAGGAGCACGATTGGAAATCGTGTAGGCGGTGTCGAACCGTCTCGTGGGTTCAAAT